>NZ_JAXOJP010000003.1:0-290501 GCF_036663795.1 Parasphingomonas halimpatiens | reverse complement strand
ACCAACGCCAGCGCCAATATCCGCCGCGCCGCCCGGGCGCTCTTCGCTCGACCCGATGCCTGGCGAAGGTCAGCCGCCGTCATATCCAGTCGCGTAATCGTGATCCCAGACATCTCCGCCTCCAATCCAACACTTCCGCATCGAATCAGAAAATCAACCTCTTGGGAATCCCCGCAGAGTCAGTCCTTTCGCCCGCTGGTATCACTCCCGCCTTACCCGGAGCCGCCCGGCCCCGAAAGCAGCGTAGCGCGTGATGACGGGCAGGCGAGGGGCGCGGGGTGTCTTCCGCCGCAGGTGCTGCAGCGTTCGGCGTCAGCTGTTGCGGAAATCGGATAACCCGATTTCAGTTACTTCGCCGGGCTTGTTCTCACCGCAGCCGCTTGACGAACAGCCGCCCGTCGGCGCGGCGCTCGGTCGCGAAGTTCGGCACCGCCTGGATCATGTCGGAGAGATGGTTGAAGCCGTAGTTGCGCGCGTCGAAGCTCGAGCGGTTGGCGGCGATCTGGCCCATTTCGGACAGGCTGACATAACCCTTCTCGTCGCGCCGCGCGGCCTTGTAGGCGTCGAGCAGGAGCTTGAGCAGTTCGGCGCCGACCTCGCCGGCGGGCGGCGTGCGGCTGCCGATCGCCGGCGGGATCTGTGTCGGCTCGATCAGGTCGTCGCTGCGCATCAGCGCGTCGACGTCGATGAAGCGCGTGCAAGCCTGTTTGAAACCCTCGGGCGTCTTGTCCTCGCCAAAGCCATAGACCGGCAGGCCGTCCTGGCGGATACGCATCGCCAGCGGCATGAAGTCGCAGTCCGACGACATGATGCCGAAGCCCTCGACGCGGCCGCGGAACAGCAGGTCCATCGCGTCGATCGTCATCTTCATGTCGGTCGCGTTCTTGCCCTTGGTCAGGTCGAACTGCTGCTGCGGCTCGATGCCGTGCTTGACCGTCATGTCCTTCCAGCCCTTGAGCCCCGGCTTCGACCAGTTGCCATAGACGCGGCGGATGTTGACCGTGCCGAGTTCTGCCAGCACCGTCAGCACCGGATCGAGCGCGTGCCACGAGGCGTTGTCGGCATCGATCAGGAGCGCGATATTGCGCGTCGGGGTTTCGGGCATTAGATTCTTTCAGGATAGGAAATCGACAGGACCTCGTATTCGCGCTCCCCGACGGGAAGCGCAACCCGCCGGGTATCACCAACGGCTGCACCGCGTAACGCGCGGGCGAGCGGCGCGCTCCATCCGATGCGGCCGGCGCCGGCATCGGTCTCGTCGTCGCCGATCAGCGTGAGGATGCGCTCATTGTCGTCCTGGTCGGCGATCGTGACCGTGGCGCCGAACCAGATTCGGCTGCGGTCGGGTTGCGCGGCGGGGTCGATCACCTGCGCCGCCTTCATTCGCCGGGCGAGAAAGCCGAGCCGCCGGTCGATCTCGCGCAGGCGTTTGCGACCGTAGATATAGTCGCCATTCTCGGAACGGTCGCCATTGCCCGCCGCCCAGGAGATTACCTCGACCAGCTTGGGCCGTTCTTCCCCGAGCAGTACGGCGTACTCGGCGCTGAGGGCAGAATAGCCGGCCGGCGTAATGTAGTTGGGTCGCTGATCCATCGCCCAATCCTAACCCGCTTTGGGCATCAAGGGGAGGTCGCGGCAGCATGCCGTTCGCGACGGCCCGCAAGATTCTTTAGACGCGCCGCTCGCGATCCACACCCGACCGCATTTCTTGCCGATTTGTTGGGAAATTTAACTTATAATAATCAGCTATTTATCGTCGATCTACCCTGCTCGAAAAAGCAGGGTAGAATTGCGCGCTAAGCAGGGGAGAGGCGGGAAGCCGGCAGGGGGGAACCAGCGTCTGGCATCGCCATTTTTCTTCGGATCCACCATGTCAAAGAACCGCGTGTGGGCGATTTCCGACTGCGCGCCACAGCCGCACCCTGGCCAAATCGCGCCGTAATTGAATCACGCTGGACTGTGCCGGTAACTGGCAGCGTCGGGCCGGTGTCAGCCCGGACGGCCCTTGCCGAGATACCAGCTGAGCCGCGCGCTGCCGGTCGAGCGGGCGTGTTGCGGGTTCATCAGGTCGTAGACCACGGCGTTTTCGAGCACGCGCTGGACATAATTGCGCGTCTCGTAGAGCGGGATCGCCTCGATCCACTCGACGATGTCGGCGCTGCCCTGGCGCGGGTCGCCATGCGCGGCGAGCCATTTATTCACATTGCCCGGCCCGGCATTGTACGCCGCGACGGCCAAGGGATAGCTGCCGAACTGGTTGTAGACGCGCTGAAAATAGGTCGAGCCGAGCGTGATGTTATAGTCGGTGTCGTTGGTCAGCGCCGACATGTCGTAGCTCATGCCCAATTTGGTCGCGGTGTCGCGCGCCGTGCCCGGCATCAACTGCATCAGCCCGCGCGCCCCGGCATGGCTGATCGCGGCGCGGTCGAACTGGCTCTCCTGCCGCGCGATGGCGTGGACGATCGTCCAGCTGTCATTGGCGGCCGCGGGGATGCGCACGCTGGGGAAGCCGAGCGTCGAATAGTCGCTGAGGCCGTTCTGCAGCGCGCTGCGTCCGACCATCACGCCGAGATCGGGTCGGCCGAGCGTGCGCGACAATTCGTCGGCAAGGACATGGTCGCTGTCGCTCTTGGCGTCGGCGGCGATCTGACGGACGAAGGCGGTCTGGTCCTGCCAGTTGGCGAGCGTGCCTAGATATTGCGCGGCGCGGACGGTTTCGCGACCGTAGAAGGCGGCGCGGACCGGTGCTTCGATCGGGCGCACGACGGGGTCGCCCGGTGGCGCCAACGGCACGCCGAGCCGCTCCATGGCGAGTTGGCCGTAGAACAGGTCACGAAAGCCGGCGGCGCGGGTATAATCGCCATTGGCCTGTTCGCGACGCCCGGCGGCCTCGGCGGCGCGCCCGGCCCAGTAGAGCCCCTTGGACTGGATCGCCGGTGAGCGCGACGCGCCCGCATAGCGCAGGAACATCGCCGACGCCTCGTTGGCGCGCGCGAGTTGCTTGAGCGCGGTCTGCCCGGCGAGCCAGACGAGGTTGGTATAGTCGTCGCGCTCGCCATAGGGGCGGGTGCCGATGTCGGTGCCGGCCGGGTAGGCGCTTTCGACGTTGCGCGCGATATCGAACGCGGTGGCATATTGTGCATCGGCGACCGCGCCGCGGGCATTGTTCCACAGCAAGTCGATCCAGATGCCCGGATCCGCCGGTGGGGTGGTGAAGCTGCGTGGTTGGGCAAGCCAGGCGCGGACTGCCGGCGCGTTGCCATCGTTGCGCAGATAGGCCGCGCGATCCGCGACATAGCCGGCGTCGTTCGCCCCCAGCGCCTGCGTCGCGGCGAAACGCTCATTGGCGTCGGGCGCGTTGGTGCGGAAGGCGAGCCGCGCCTCGAACAGCGCGCGACGCGCCGGGCTGGTCAGTGCGAGCTGGCGCTGGGCCGCCGTGGTGGCGCCCTGCCACAACAGCATGTCCATCCGCGCATCGTGATCGGCCTGGCCGAGCGTCGACGCGAAACCCGTCAGGATCGCGCTTTCCTCGGCCGGCGGCAGCGCACCCGAGACCCACGCCATGTGCGCCGCGAGCGCGGCCTCGTCGCGCATCCCCGTCGATGCCAGTGCCTGGGCGAAGCGCGCCTTCGACGCGTTGCTCATCGGCGGGAAGCGGCGGAAAAAGCTGACGGCGGTGCTGGGTGACCAATTGCCCGCGTCCAGCGCCTTTTCGGCGGCGCGGCGCAGCGCCATCTCGCCCGGCCAGCCGGGATGCGCAATCAGGAAGCGGGCATAGCTCTCGAACGGCAGCCCGCTCGCCGCCTGCAGCGATTTCCATTCGGTGATGGTTGCGGACAAGGCGGCTGTGCTCGCCGAATCCCCGCTCAATATCTGCGTCGCGCGACCCCAGCCGAGCTGATCCTGCCCGGCTCCCGAACCGATCGCGAGCCCCGACACCCCCGCGAACAGCATCCCCGTCTTGATCAAGGACGTCATCATGTGGACAGGATAGGCCAGTCGCACCTATCTGTCGCCCCGGAATATCGCAAAATTCGCCGGTTTCGGCGTCCCACAGGAGCACATTCACCATGTTTTCCGGATCGATCCCGGCGCTTGTTACGCCGTTCGACGCCGATGGCGCCTTTGCCGAAGCCGCCTTTCGCGATCTGGTCGAGTGGCAGATCGCCGAAGGATCGGCTGCGCTGGTGCCGTGCGGAACCACCGGCGAGGCGGCGACGCTGAGCGCGGAGGAGCATTTTCACGTCGTCCGCGTCTGCGTCGACCAGACGCGCGGGCGGGTGCCCGTCATTGCCGGCGCCGGCTCGAACGATACGCGCGTCGCCATCGCCAATATCCGGGCGGCAAAGGCATCGGGTGCCGATGCCGCGCTGATGGTGCCGCCTTATTACAACCGCCCCAACCAGGAAGGCATCTTTCGGCATTTCGAGGCGGTGGTCGGCGCCTGCGACCTGCCGATCGTGCTCTATAACGTTCCTGGCCGCACCGTCACCGACATCGCGGTCGAGACGATCGGCCGCCTGGCGCACGCTTTTCCGAGCATCGTCGGGCTGAAGGATGCGACGGGTGCGATCGCGCGCGTCTCGGCGCAGCGCGCGGCGGCCGGCGCGGATTTCGTCCAGCTGTCGGGCAATGACGACATGGCGCTGGCGTTCAACGCGATGGGCGGCACCGGGTGCATTTCGGTCACCGCCAATGTCGCGCCGAAGCTTTGCGCGGCATTCCAGGCGGCGTGCGCGGCGTCAGATTATGCTGCGGCGCTGGTGCTTCAGGACCGCCTGTTCGCCCTCCACACCGCCTTGTTCACCGACGCCTCGCCGGGGCCGATCAAATATGCGTTGACTCGCGTGCGCCCGGATTTCCCGCCACACCTGCGCCTGCCGATGACGTGGCCGGGCGAGGCGAGCCGCGCGGCGGTCGATGAGGGCTTGTTGCAGGCCGGGCTCGCAGGCTGAGCGGGGAATTCCTTCCGGCCCCCCGTTGGGCAGCTTCCCTTCCGTGTCCGGCGCGCCTACATCGCCACCGCCATGGCACGTCCCAAACCCGCAGTCTTCGAAAAGACCAAGATCGTCGCCGAGAACCGGCGCGCCAAGTTCGATTACTTCATCGACACGGTGTTCGAGGCGGGCATTGCCTTGACCGGTACCGAAGTGAAGAGCCTGCGCTTCGGCGAGGGGTCGATCGCCGAGAGTTATGCCGAAGTGAAGGGTGGCCAGGTCTGGCTGATCAATTCCAACCTGCCCGAGTTCAGCCACGGCAATCGCTACAATCACGAGCCCAAGCGGCCGCGGAAATTGCTGCTGCACGAGCGCGAGATCAACAAGATGCACGGCGCGGTGGCGCGCCAGGGCATGACGCTCGTGCCGCTGTCGATCTATTTCAACGCGCGCGGGCGTGCCAAGGTCGAACTGGCGCTGGCCAAGGGCAAGAAGGAACATGACAAGCGCGACACGATCAAGGCGCGTGACTGGAAGCGCGAACAAGGGAGACTGATGCGTGATCGTGGCTGATCCGGGCGAGCCGGTCGGACCTGCGGGACGTGCGATCAACTGGATCAAGCACCACATTCCGACCCACCAGTCGATAGAAGCCAATCGCTTTCTGCGGCCGGTGGCGCATCGCATCCTCGTGCCGTCGCTGTGGCGATTCAACCGGCGCTCGGTGCCGCGCGGCGTCGCGCTCGGCGTGCTGGCCGGCATCCTGTTTCCGTTCGCGCACATGGCGCTCGCGGCCGTGCTCGCGCTGCCGCTGCGCGCCAATGTCCCGGTTGCCGTGGGGACCACGCTGATCAACAATCCGGTGACGTTTCTCCCGCTGCTCGCGGCCGGGGTGAAGGTCGGCAACTGGATCTTGCGCGTCGACCGGCAACTCCCCGGTGCGCCGATCGCGACCAATGTGCATGCCCATGTCGGCTGGCTGCACTGGCTGGCGCAGGGATCGGCGGCGGCGATCGTCGGGCTGACGGTGATCGCGGTGACCATGTCGATCATCAGCTATTTCGCCACCGGTCTGATCTGGCGGCTCAAGATCGCGCGCAAATGGCGCCGGCGGCATGTCAAAACGGGAAATTGACGAAGCGTGTCATTCGGATAGAACAGCTGGGTTCTCCCGTCAGAAGGAATCCCCATGCGTCGCTCGATTCTTGCCGTCACCCTGCTCGCCGCCACTGCGATCGGCGGACTGACCTTCGCCCAGACCCCGCCCGCGAGCGGACCCGACATCGGTAGCTTCGGTTTTGATGAAGCCGGCATCGACAACAGCACGGCGCCGGGCGACGATTTCGGCAAATATGCCGGCGGCGCCTGGGAGGCACGCACCGAAATTCCCGCCGACAAGGCGACCTATGGCATGTTCAACGCGCTGGCGGATCGTTCGCTCGAGCAGACGCGCACGATCCTTGAGCTGGCGCAGCAGACGCCGGGCAACAAGATCGGCGATTTCTATGCCAGCTTCATGGACGAGGCGGCGGTCAACGCCAAGGGGATAACCCCGGTCAAGCCGTGGATCGACGCGATCAGCGCGATCGGCGACAAGACGGCGCTCGCAGGCAAGATGGCCTCGTTGCAGCGCCATGGGGTCGGCGGCCTGTTCGGCATGGGGGTCGGTCAGGACGACAAGGCGCCCGATCACTACATTGTCGGGCTGTATCAGTCGGGCATTGGTCTGCCCGACCGCGATTATTATCTGAAGGACGATCCCAAGCTCGCCGACACGCGGGCAAAATACCAGGCCTATCAGGCACAGATGCTCGGCCTTGCCGGGCTCGATAACGCGCCGGCACGCGCGGCAGCCGTGTTTGCCTTTGAGAAGAGCCTGGCCGAGGCACATTGGGATCGGATCGCGTCGCGCGATGCCGACAAGACCTACAACAAATGGACGGCCGCCGATTTCGAAGCCAAGGCGCCGGGCTTCCCGTGGAAGATCTTCATGACGGCGGGCGGCACGGCGAACCAGCCGAGCTATCTCGTCGGCATGCCCAGCGCGCTCAGCGGCGAGGCCAAGGCGTTCGCCGACGCGCCGATCGGTGTGCTCAAGGATTATATGATCCTCAAGATCCTGCGCTCCTATGCCGGTTATCTCGCCAAGCCGATCAACGACGCCAATTTTGCCTTTTACGGCACGGTGCTGAGCGGTGCGCCGCAGCAGCCGGTGCGCTGGAAGCGCGCCGTCGGCACGGTCAGTGGCGCGATGGGCGAGGCGGTCGGCCAGCAATATGTCGCGAAATATTTTCCGCCGGAGTCGAAGGCGGCCGCCGACCAGCTGGTCAAGAACATCATTGCGGCGATGGGCGCGCGGATCGACAAGCTGACCTGGATGGCGCCCGAGACCAAGGTCAAGGCGCATGCCAAGCTCGCCGCCTTCATGCCCAAGATCGGCTATCCGTCGAAATGGCGCGACTATAGCGCACTGACCGTCACGCGCGACGATCTCGTCGCCAATATCGCACGCGCCAATGCGTTCGAATATCAGCGCGGGCTCGCCAAGCTCGGCAAGCCGATCGACCGCACCGAATGGGGTATGACCCCGATGACGGTGAACGCTTATGCCAATCCGACGATGAACGAGATCGTCTTTCCGGCGGCCATCCTCCAGCCGCCCTTCTTCGACGCCAAGGCCGATCCGGCGGTCAATTATGGCGGCATCGGCGTGGTCATCGGCCACGAACTGAGCCACCATTTCGACGACCAGGGCCGCAAATACGATCCGACCGGCAAGCTCGCCGAATGGTGGACCGCGCAGGACGTGTCGCGTTTCACTGCGATGACCGATAAGCTGGTCAAGCAATATGACGCCTATGAGCCGCTGCCGGGCCTGCACATCAAGGGCGGGCTGACGTTGGGCGAGAACATGGCCGATCTCGCCGGCCTCGCGGTGTCGCGCGACGCCTATCTCCGCTCGCTGAACGGCAAGCCGGCGCCGGTGATCCATGGCTGGACCGGTGACCAGCGCTTCTATCTCGGCTATTCGCAGGTCTGGCGGATCAAGTTCCGCGAGCCGGCGCTGCGCTCGCAGGTGATTTCGAACGAGCATTCACCGGGCCCGTTCCGCACCATGGAAGTGCGCAACGTCGATGCATGGTACGACGCCTTCGGGGTCAAGCCGGGCAACAAGATGTATCTCGCCCCGGCCGATCGGGTGCATGTCTGGTAAGCGTTTCGCGTTCAGGAGAATGACCATGAAGACGTCGCACCTTCTTGCGCTGGCCTCGGCCGGCGCGCTCGCCGCTGTTATCGCCGGCGGTGCGATCGCCCGCCAGCCCGCCGCGCACGCGGCGGCGCCGGCGGCACCAGCGGCGAAGGGAAAACCGCAATTCGGCACCTTCGGGTTCGACGAGGCGGGCATGGACCGGTCGGTCGCGCCCGGCGACGACTTCTATGCCTTCGCCAATGGCACGTGGAGCAAGAACACGCCGATCCCGGCCGACAAGTCCAATTTCGGCGCGTTCGAGGTGCTGCAGGACCTGTCCGACCAGCGCACGCGCGGGCTGCTCGAGGCAGCGGGCAAGGATCCGGCGTCGAAGATCGGCCAGGCCTATACCACCTATCTCGATACCGCGACGATCGAGAGCAAGGGCCTCGCCCCGATCAAGCCGATGCTGGCATGGATCGAATCGCGCAATACGCCGGGCGAATATGCCGCGGTGCTGGCGCTCACGGCACGCGCCGGAATCGGCGGGCCATTCGGCACCGGGGTAACCTCCGACGCCAAGAATCCCGATGCCTATACCGTCGGGCTGCGGCAATCGGGGCTCGGCATGCCCGACCGCGATTATTATCTCAGCGCCGATCCCAAGCTTGCGGCGGCGAAGGAAGCGTATCAGGCGCATGTCGCCAAGATGCTGAGCCTGGCGGGCGAAGCCGACAGCGAGGCGCGTGCTGCGGCGCTGGTCGCGTTCGAGACCGGGATCGCCAAGGCGAGCTGGACGCGGATCGAGAGCCGCGACGCCGACAAGACCTATAACCGCATGTCGCTCGCCGACCTGCAAAAGGCGGCGCCTGGCTTCGATTTCGCGACCTATTTCCGCGCCAACGGCCTGCCCGGCGAGAGCCTGATCGTCGGCCAGCCAAGCGCGATCACCGGCATCGCCGCGCTGATCGGATCGACACCGCTGCGCGTGCTCAAGGACCAGTTGATCGTCCGCGCGCTCGACGCCTATGCCGACGTGCTGCCCAAGGCGTTCGATGCCGAACAGTTCCACTTCTACGGTACCGTGCTGTCGGGTACGCCACAGCAGCAGGAGCGCTGGAAGCGCGCGGTGCAGTTCACCAGCGGGGCGCTGACCGACGACGTGTCAAAGGTCTATGTCGCGCATTATTTTCCGCCCGCGACCAAGGCGGCGGCCGACCTGCTGGTCAAGAACATCATCGCGGCGATGAACGTACGGATCGAAAAGCTCGACTGGATGGCACCGGCGACCAAGGTCAAGGCGCATGCCAAGCTCGCCGCCTTCACCCCGCGCATCGGCTATCCGTCGCAGTGGCGCGACTATGCCACACTCAGGATCGTGCCCGGCGACGCGCTCGGCAACGAGCTGCGCGCCAACAAATGGGCCTATGATTACAACCGCGCCAAGCTCGGCAAGCCGGTCTATCGCTGGGAATGGGGCATGACCCCGATGACGGTTAACGCCCAGGCCAATCCCACGCTGGTCGCGATCACCTTCCCGGCCGCGATCCTGCAGCCGCCCTTTTTCGATCCCAACGCCGACCCCGCAGTCAATTATGGCGGGATCGGCGCGGTGATCGGCCATGAGATGAGCCATCATTTCGACGACCAGGGCAGCAAGTTCGACCTTCACGGCAAGCTGACGCAGTGGTGGACCGACGCGGATGTGGCGAAATTCAAAAAGCTGAGCGGCGATCTCGTTGCCGAATATGATAAATACGAGCCGCTGCCGGGGATGCACGTCAAGGGTGCGCTGACTTTGGGCGAGAACAGCGCGGACCTTGCCGGTCTCAGCGCGGCCTATGATGCCTATCACCGTTCGCTCGGCGGTCGCCCGGCGCCGGTGATCGGCGGCATGACCGGCGACCAGCGCTTCTATCTCGGCTGGGCGCAGGTCTGGCGACGTAACTATCGCGAGGCGAACCTGCGCAATCGCCTGCTCACCGATCCGCATTCGCCGAGCGAGCAGCGCACCTGGATCGTGCGTAACATGGCGCCATGGTATACCGCGTTCGGCGCCAGGCCGGGGCAGAAACTGTATCTCGCCCCGGCGGACCGCGTGCGCATCTGGTAGGCGCACGAGGCGGAAGGGGCAGGGCGCGCCATCGGCGCATTCTGCCCCTTTCCCGCTTGACCCCATCGCCAAGGCGGCCATGACAAGGCGATGGCCAGTGTTCCCGCCTCTTCTCCTTCCCCGTCGCCGGCGCGCGGCGCCGCGCTGATCGCCGGCGGCTGCGGAATCGCTGCCGCGCTGATCGTCCTCGGCGTGCTGCGTAGTCTGCCGGTGGCCGCCGCGTTCCTCGCGACCGGGCTGGTGGTTGGCGGCGCTTTGATCGTCGCGCGGCGGCTGTTTCCGCCAGCCGCGCGCGCTGCAGCCGAGCCCGACTGGAGCGTGGCGCGCGCGCTGGCGGCGGGCTCCGGCGATGCGCTGGCGGTGACCGACCGCGCCGGCCGCCTGGTCTGCGCCAACGACCGCTATGAGGCGCTGTTCGGCGGCTTTCCCACCCCGCCGGCGCTGCCGATCGGCGACGCCGACGCCTCTCTGCTCGGTGCGGCGGGGCGCGCGGCGTGGCGTGACGGCATGGCGCGCGTCGCCCGGCTGGTCTCGCGTGGCACGCCGTTGTCGGTCGAGGTGACGCGCGCCGGCGACGCCGAGGACATGCTGGTGTGGCGCTTCGGCGGCGCGCAGGGGCTCGACCTTGCCAGCGATGTCGAGGGCTTGATCGCCGGCGCGATCGGCGACCGGTTGGCGTCGGCGGGCATCATGACCGCGCTGATCGATTCCGACGGCCGGGTCTGTGCCGCGAACCGCGTGCTGCGCGCGCGCGCGATGGGCCATGAGGAAGGCGCGATCACCGGGCGCGATTTCGCCCGTTTCCTGATCACCGACAGCCATGGCCAGGTGCGCTTCGAGCGCGAGGGGCTCGGCGGCACGACGTTGCGCGTGCTGCAGATCCCGTTTCTCGAGGGCGACGGCGTCCCGATGCTGATCGCGCTGCTCGACGAGGAGGAGAATGAGACCCCGGCGATCGGTGCGAGCATCACCGCGCATGTCCGCAGCCTCGTCTCGCTGATGCCGTTCGGCATGGCGCTGGTCGGCGACGATGGGCGCTTCCTGCAGATGAACGACGCGTTCGTGCGCGCCGCCCAGGTCGATCCGGCATCGCCGCCGCTCTATCCCGGCGACCTGGTGGTGCGCGAGGACAAGGCGGTGGTGGCCGATGCGATCCGCCGCTTTGCCGGCGGCGCGACGCATTCGACCGATCTCGCGGTGCGGCTGAAGGACCATCCCGACGAACCCGTCGCGATGTCGATCGCCGGCGCTCGCGGGCTGGGCGAAGCCTCGGTGCTGCTCAGCCTCAAGGACAATAGCGAGGAGAGCCGGCTCAAGCGCGAGGTGGCGCAGGCGACCAAGATGCAGGCGGTCGGCCAGCTCGCCGGCGGCGTGGCGCACGATTTCAACAATATCCTCACCGCGATCATCGGGCATTGCGACCTGATGCTGATGCGGCACTCGCCCGGCGATAGCGACTATGACGACATCCAGCAGATCCGCGCCAATTCGAACCGCGCGGCGAGCCTGACGCGCCAGCTGCTCGCCTTTTCGCGCCAGCAGACGCTGCGGCCGCAGGTGCTGCAACTGCCCGACGTCATTTCCGAAGTGTCGAACCTGCTCAAGCGGCTGCTCGGCGAGACGGTGGCGTTGACCGTCAAGCATGGCCGCAATCTCGGACCGGTCCGCGCCGATCCCGGGCAGCTCGAACAGGTCGTCGTCAACCTTGCGGTCAATGCGCGCGACGCGATTCTCGCCAGTGACCCGCGCGGCGGCGGCAAGCTGTCGATCAATACCTTTGCGGTCGCCGCCGACGAGGTGCGCCGGATGGGGTCGGACATCATGCCGATCGCCGACTATATCGCGCTCGAGGTGGCGGATACCGGCGGAGGCATTCCGCCCGACATCCTGCCCAAGATCTTCGAGCCCTTCTTCACCACCAAGGAAGTCGGCAAAGGTACCGGGCTCGGGCTGTCGACGGTTTACGGCATCGTCAAGCAATCGGGCGGCTACATCTTCGCCGATTCGAAACTGGGGCAGGGGACGACCTTCACCATCTATCTGCCGGTCCATAGCGCGCCGGCACCGTCGCCGACCAAGGTCGTCACGCCGATCAGGCGCGACGACAAGCCGCCCGACCTGTGGGGCTCGGGCACGATCCTGCTGGTCGAGGACGAGGACATGGTCCGTGCCGTCGCCGAGCGGGCGCTGAGCCGGCAAGGCTATACCGTGCTGACGGCAGAGCATGGCGAAGCGGCGCTCGAACTGCTCGCACGCTGCGAAAAGCCGGACCTGCTGATCTCCGACGTGGTGATGCCGCTGATGGACGGGCCGACGATGGTGCGACACGTCCGGTCGCGCTATCCTGACCTGCCGATCCTGTTCATGTCGGGCTATGCCGAGGAGCAGCTGCGCAAGTCGATCGACCTCGATAATGTCGCCTTCCTCGCCAAGCCCTTTTCGGTCCAGGAACTTGCCGAGGCGACGCAACGGGTGCTGGCCGCGAAATGAACTGGCGGCGCGGTAAAGCCGCCGCTAGTGACGTTGCATGAGTGGCCCGCAACGCATCCTCCTGGTCGAGGACGAACCCCTGATCGCGATGATGCTCGAGGACTTCCTCGAAGTTCTCGAAAAGACGCCGGCCGGGACCGCCGATACCGTCGCCGCAGCGCTCGCGCTGGTCGCGGCCGGCGGGATCGATGCCGCGATCCTCGACGTCAATTTGCGCGGCGGCGAACAGAGCTGGCCGATCGCCGACGCGCTGGCGGCACAGGGCATACCCTTCGTCTTTGCAACGGGCGGGACGCAGGATGGTCTGATCGAGGCGCATCGCGAGCGCCCGACGCTGGCCAAACCCTTTACCATGGACGGTGTCGCCAAGGCGCTTGCCGCGCTGGGGTAACCGGGTGGGGTCACCTGATGGTGTCTTAGCTGAAATCGGCAGAAGACGCCTCACTGCAGATATGAGTGAAGCTGATATTGACGGCTGAAAGGCGGCTTTCAGACGCTCGGCATGCGCTTCACGCGGCGCCGCGCCAGAAGTGTTGCATCCGCCGCGCTCGGCGACGGCAGTGGGCGATCAGCCCTCATTACGTGGAATGCGCCACAGTTGTCATCCGGGCAACCACATGGAACAGTATCGACGTGGTAGCGTGTACCGCCACTGCGAGCCTGCATGCTGTTCATCTTCTCTTCGCTCTTGATCGTATCGATGATCGCATTGCGCTTGAGAAATTTTCCGGACATTCGAAATTCCTGCGAATAGATCGTGGCGTGATGTGGGACTGCCGGCAGTGACCGGTCTCCCTCCAATATTCCTGGCTCGCGATTCATGCGACCGTGTGTGATCCGCTCGACCTCGTTCCTACCGGCTATCCGGAAGCCAATTCCTGTAGCGCGGCGACCAGCCGGTCGACCTCGCCCGCTTCGTTGTAATGGCATAACCCGACGCGCAGCAGCCCGCCCGTATCCGCGAGACCGAGCCGTGCGATCGGCTCGACCGCATAAAAATGCCCTGCCCAGGCGTTGATCGCATGCTTCGCGAGGTGCGCGGCGATCGCCGCCGGATCATGTCCCGCCAGCGTGAAGGCGAAGGTCGGGACGCGACCGTCCATCGTCGGCGGGCCGTAGAGCTGCAAGCCCGGGACGGTGGCGAGGCCGGCGAGCAGCCGCTCGCCCAGCGTCCTTTCATAGGCGATGCACGCCTGCATCGCTGCGAGCAGCGCGCTGCGGCGATCGTTCACGCCGGGTGCCACGGTGCGGCCGAGCCATTCGAGATAGTCGATCGTGCCGAGCACGCCGGCCTGGCCCTCGAACGAGGGCGTGCCGGTTTCGAAGCGCACCGCCGGCGGGTGGCTGGCGGCGGGACGGACCTTATAGGCGCTGAGCGTGTCGAGCAGTTCGGCGCGGCCCCACAGCACGCCCTGATGCGGCCCGAAGAATTTATAGGGCGAGCAGGTGAGGAAATCGCAACCCAGTGCCACGACATCGGTCGGCAGATGCGGCACCGATTGCACCGCATCGACGAAGATCAGTGCGGCGCTGTGGGCGCGGACGATGTCGATGATCGCGCGCAGATCGTTGATCGTGCCGAGCGCATTGCTCGCCCCGCCGACCGCGACCAGCCGGGTGCGCGGGCCGAGCAGCCCGGGAAGGTCGTCGAGCCGCAACGTGCCGCTGTCGGGATCGAGGTCGATCCAGCGCACGACGACATCGCGATCGCGCGCCGCGAGCAGCCAGGGCGAGACATTGGCATCATGGTCGAGCCGGCTCAGCACGATCTCGTCGCCCGCCTGCCACTGCTGCGCCAGCGCACGCGACAGCGCGAAGGTGAGCGACGTCATATTCGGCCCAAAGGCGATCTCGCCCGGCTGGCCGCCGAGCAGATCGGCCATCGCCGCATGCGCCGCCGCGCTCACCGCATCGCTATCGACCGAGCTGGCGAAGCTGCCCCCGGCATTGGCGGTGCCGCTGCGCAGGTGGTCGACCATCCGCTCGATCGCGTCGGTGCAGATCTGCGTGCCGCCCGGCGCGTCGAAATAGACGCGCTGCCCGCCCGCGTCGCACATTGTGAGGGCGGGGAAGCGCGCGCGGACCGCGTCGATCGGGAAGGCTTGTGACGTCACGTCGCGCCTACACCACGCCATTGGTGGCGAAATGTGCCAGCATTTTCGTCCAGCCATCTCGCGCGTCGGCCTCGTTGTAGCTGGCGCGATAATCGGCGTGAAAGCCGTGCTGCGCATCCGGGTAGACATGGATGCACGAGCTGGTCTTGCCGGCGGCGGTCAGCGCCGCGATCATCGCGTCGCGATCCGCTGCCGGGATTCCCTGGTCGAGCCCGCCATAAAGACCGAGCACCGGCGCCTTGAGTTCGGCGGCGCGCGCGATCAGCGGCTTGAGCTGGCCGTACCAGGCAACGCCGGCGCGGATATCCGGGTCGACCATCGCGCTGCGCCACACCACCGCGCCGCCCCAGCAGAAGCCGGTAATGCCGATCCGCTTGGCATCGCCGAACGGGCGGCTCTTGATCCAGTCGGTGGTCGCACGAACGTCGCCATCGACCTGTTCGACGCTGGCCTGCTGGACGATCGGGATGATCTGCTTGAAATCGGTCATCGCCGGCAGGCTGACGCCCGAGCGATAGAAGAAATCGGGCGCAACCGCGACATAACCGAGCTTCGCCAGCCGGCGGCAGATGTCCTTGATATAGTCGTGGATGCCGAAAATCTCGTTGACCACGACGATCGTCGCGTGGCGCGCCTTGCCCTTGGGCCGTGCGACATAGGCGGGGAGCGGCTTGGCGGCGCCGTTGGGGATCAGCGCCTCCTCGATCACCAGATCGTCTGCGGGGGTGAGGATCGGCGCCGCATCGGCGGCGACGGCGGCGAGCGCATAACCGACGAAGAACATGCTCGCCGCGGTACGCCGCGAGATGTGAAAGTCCTCGGCAAGGGCACCTTCGGGGCGGGTCAGCAGTGTCATGGTTGCATCCTTTGCGAGGGGCAGGGGGCTTTGCGAGGGGCAGGTGGTGGCGTTCAGGCGATCCGTTGCGGCATGGCGGCGGCATCTTGCTCGAGCGACGCGGCCGGGGCGACCGATTCCCACGGGAAAATGAACCAGTCCTTGGTGTTCGCGCGATCGATCGTCCGCGCGGCATAGTCGACGCGCTGGCTCGAACGGATATTGTCGAGCAGCGTGGCGAAGCGCATGCCATCGGGCGTCGCGCCCTCCGCGGCGAGAATCGCGCGCATCTTGCCGATCGTCGCGCCGCTGTCGTTGATGTCGTCGAGGAACAGCAACCGCTCGCCGGCGCGGGTGCGCGCGGCGAGGCGGGCAAGCGGGGCATCGGCGAAGTCGCTGACCTGGCTCGAATAGTCGACCGACAGCATCGGCATGCCGGTGGCGTGGCTGAGATACACCGCCGGTGCCAGCCCGCCGCGCCCGATCCCGATGATGAACGACGGCACCCAGTCGGCGTGCGGATCGAGCTGGGCGGCGAGCGCCATGACGTCAGCGACGAAATCGTCGTGCGAGATCGGGGTGAAGACCGGCATCTCAGTGCGCCGCCACATAGGCATCGAGCGTCGCGAGATGCGTCGCCACCGTTTCGTCGGGCAGGAACGAGCCGAGGAAACTGTTGCGCGCCAGCGTGACGAGGTCGTCGCGGTCGAGCCCGCGACCCGCCGCGGCGGCGCGGTAATTGTCGGCGATATAGCCGCCGAAATAGGCCGGGTCGTCGGAATTGATCGTCGCGCGCAGGCCGGCCTTGAGCATGCGGTCGATCGGGTGATTCGCCATGTCGTCGACCACGCAGAGCTTGAGGTTGGAGAGCGGGCAGACCGTCAGCGTCATCGCCTCGCGTGCGAGGCGGGCGGTGAGCACCGGATCCTCCAGGCTGCGATTGCCATGGTCGAGCCGGTCGATGGCGAGGATGTCGAGCGCCTGATGGACATAGTCGGGCGGGCCCTCCTCACCGGCATGCGCCACGAGCTTGAGGCCCTTGGCGCGCGCCGCGGCGAAAACGCGGGCGAATTTCTCGGGCGGATGACCAAGCTCGGACGAATCGAGCCCGACGCCGGCGATCTGGTCGAGCCACGGCTCGGCGGCAGCGAGTGTGGCGAAGGCGGCGTCCTCGTCGAGATGACGCAGGAAGCACAGGATCAGCTGCGATGTCAGGCCGTGCTTCGCCTCGGCCGCGGCCATGCCGGCGAGCAGCCCCTCGATCACCGTGGCGAAGGGGATGCCGCGATCGGTATGGGTCTGCGGGTCGAAGAAGATTTCGGCATGGATCACGCCGTCGGCCGCCGCGCGATCGAAATAGGCAGTGGCGAGGTCGCGGAAGTCATCCGCCGTGCGCAGCACGTTTGCGCCGGCATAATAGATGTCGAGAAAATCCTGCAGGTTGGAGAAGCTGTAGGCAGCGCGCACTTCCTCGACGCTGGCAAAGGGAATCGTCACGCCGTTGCGCTGGGCGAGCGCAAACATCAGTTCCGGCTCGAGGCTGCCCTCGATATGGAGATGGAGCTCGGCCTTGGGCAGGCCGGTGATGAAGGCGGAGAGGTCGGTCATCCGGCGGTCATCGCCCGCGATGCGCGTGAGGGCAAGCGCCGGTCGCGCGACGTTCCAACAAAATTTTCTGTTCCGCTCTTGTTCTATCGGAACAAACCAGATACGAAGCTTCCAACACGCATTGAATGCAGGTGGCATTCGGGCTAGCGGCGGAGGCGGTAATGGCGGCATCACTGAAGGTCATCGGTAACGACATGGCAGTTTCCAACGATAAGGCGGCGAACGAGCGCGCCAAGGCACTCGACGCGGCACTGGCGCAGATCGATCGCGCATTCGGCAAGGGGTCGGCGATGCGGCTCGGCTCGAAAGAGACGATGCAGGTCGAGACGATCTCGACCGGCTCGCTCGGGCTCGACATCGCGCTCGGCGTCGGCGGCCTGCCGCGCGGCCGGGTGATCGAGATCTACGGCCCGGAGAGCTCGGGCAAGACGACGCTGGCGCTGCACGTCATCGCCGAGGCGCAGAAAGGCGGCGGCACCGCGGCATTCGTCGATGCCGAGCATGCGCTCGACCCGGTCTATGCCAGGAAGCTCGGCGTCAATATCGACGAGCTGATCGTCTCGCAGCCCGACACCGGCGAGCAGGCGCTCGAGATCGTCGATACGCTGGTGCGCTCGAATGCGATCGACGTGCTGGTGATCGACTCGGTCGCCGCGCTGGTGCCGCGCGCCGAGATCGAGGGGGAGATGGGCGACAGCCATGTCGGCCTGCAGGCGCGGCTGATGTCGCAGAGCCTGCGCAAGCTGACCGGCTCGATCAGCCGCTCGCGCTGCATGGTGATCTTCATCAACCAGCTGCGGATGAAGATCGGCGTGATGTACGGCAACCCCGAGACCACGACCGGCGGCAACGCGCTGAAATTCTACGCCTCCGTCCGCCTCGACATCCGTCGTACCGGCCAGATCAAGGACCGCGACGAGATCGTCGGCAACACCACGCGGGTGAAGGTCGTCAAGAACAAGGTCGCGCCGCCGTTCAAGCAGGTCGAGTTCGACATCATGTACGGCCAGGGCGTGTCGAAGATCGGCGAGATCCTCGACCTCGGCGTCAAGGCCGGGCTGGTCGAGAAGTCGGGCGCCTGGTTCTCGTACGACAGCGTGCGGATCGGCCAGGGCCGCGAGAACGCCAAGACCTTCCTCAAGGAAAATGCCGAGATGGCCGACCGGCTGGAGGCGTCGATCCGTCGCCACACCGACCGCGTCGCCGAGGAGATGATGGCGGGTCCGGAGCCCGACGACGATATCTGATCGGCGGATCCGGCCCCGTCGTGACGGGGTCGGAACCAAAATCCCGATCGCGCATTTTCGATACATCGATTTCAACTGGCGGTGTCGTATCCGTCGCAAAGCCCGGAAAGGCCCGCCCGCGTCGGCGGGCCTTTCATTTTATGTCGGATCGCGCGCTTTTACGGACTTGGCCGACCGGCTATGCCTTCCGACGGGGAGGGCGCGATGACCGGGACCGACGACACCGACCGCCGTATCCGCGGCTTCATCGATCGCTTCACGCCCGATATCGCGACGCGCGCTCATGCCTGTCGCGCCGCGATCCGCGCCCGGCTGCCGACCGCCCTCGAACTGGTCTATGACAACTACCAGGCCCTGGCGCTCGCCTTTGCGTCGAGCGAGCGGCAGAAGGATTGCGTCCTGTCGATCGCGGTCTATGCCAAGGTCGTTCGTTTGTTCTTCTATTATGGCGTCACGCTGCCCGACCCTGAGGGGCGATTGCCTGGCACGGGCAATCAGGTCCGTAGCCTGCTGCTCGACGGCCCGGAAACATTGGCCGATCCGGCCGTCGAAGCCTTGATTGCCGCAGCCCTTTTGCAAGGAGAACGTCCGATGCCCGATCACGGCGCAGGCATGAGCATCATCAAGTCGGTATCGCCCAACCAGCGGCCTCGCCGCCCGGCAGGCGCATGACTGGCGCACACGACTGGAGCGGCGCGGTCGGCGACGTCTGGGCAGCCGAATGGCAACGCACCGATCGCGGCTTCGCCGCCATGACACCCTTTCTCGACGCCGCCATTCTTGCCGTCGCGCCCTTGCAGGGCAATGCGATCGATATCGGCTGCGGTGCCGGCGGGACCAGCCTCGCGCTGGCCAGGGCCCGCCCCGAACTGACGGTTACGGGCGTCGATCTCTCGCCCTCGTTGATCGACATTGCGCGAACGAGGGGCGCCGATTTGCCCAACCTGTCATTCCGCGTGGCCGATATCACGCTGGGTAACGCGCTGGACGACTCCGCCGACCTGCTGGTGTCGCGCCACGGCGTGATGTTCTTCGACGATCCCGTCGCCGGGCTGGCGGCAGTGCGGCGCGTCGCCCGGCCCGGCGCAGCGTTAGTATTCTCGTGTTTCGACAGCGTGACACGCAACCGCTTCGCCGCCGATCCGCTCGCAACAGCAACCGGTCAGGAACCCGTGTCCGCCACGGGCTACGCGCCCGGCCCGTTCGCTTTTGCCGACCCCGATTTCGTCGCGGAGACGCTCGCGGCGGCAGGCTGGACCGATCTGCATCACCAGTCTGTTGCGTTCGCCTATCGGGTCGGGGGCGCCCCCGATCCGGTCGGCGATGCGGTTAATTTCTTCACCCGGATCGGGCCGGCGGCACCCCTGTTGCGCGCCGCTGCACCCGATGCGCGTACCGCGATGATCGCCCGGTTGACCGAGTTGGTGACACGGCACCTGCACGACGGCGTGGTGGATTTTCCCGCGGCGGCATGGCTATGGTCGGCGCGGGCAGCCTAAGGAACCGGCCATGACGATCATCGTACATCATCTCGAGAACAGCCGTTCGCAGCGCATCCTGTGGCTGCTCGAGGAACTCGGCCTGCCCTATGAGATCAAGCGCTACGAGCGCGAGAAGAAGACCATGCTTGCCCCGCCCGAACTCAAGCGCGTCCATCCGCTCGGCAAGTCGCCGGTGATCGAGGACCGCGATGATGGCGGCAGGATCGTCGCCGAGACCGGGGCGATCGTCGAATATATCGTCGAAAAGGCCGATGGCCGGCTCGGCGCACCGGCGCACCGCGACGATGCGTTGCGCTACCGCTTCTGGCTGCATTATGCCGAAGGCTCGCTGATGCCGCCGTTGCTGATCAAGCTGGTGCTGAGCCGGATCCCGCTGATGGGCAAGCTGGCGCAGAAGCGGATCCAGCCGATGATCGACGTGCATCTCGACTATGTCGAAAGCGAACTGGCGCAGCGCCCCTGGTTCGCCGGCGATGAGATGACCGCGGCGGACGTGATGATGAGCTTCCCGCTCGAGGCGGCGCGCAGTCGTGCTGGGCTAGACGCGTCCCGCCCGGCGACGACCGCCTGGCTCGCCAAGGTGCATGCGCGGCCCGCTTATTGCACCGCGCTGAGCAAGGGCGGGCCCTACGCTTACGCGTGACCGCTGAGGCCATGGCCGGGTGCGTGCGGCGGTTCGATTTCGGATGGTGCGGGCGGTTTGAAGCCGCCCTCCCATTTCGACACCACGCTCGCCGCAATCGCATTGCCCAGCACGTTGGTCGCCGAGCGGCCCATGTCGAGAAAATTGTCGATCGCGAGGATCAGCAGCAGGCCGGCATCGGGAATGTTGAAGTGCGGCAGCGTTGCCGCGATCACCACGAGGCTGGCGCGCGGTACGCCGGCGATGCCCTTCGACGTGACCATCAGCATCAGCAGCATGCCGACCTGCGTCGCCAGCGACAGCTCGATGCCATAGGCCTGGGCGATGAACAGCGACGCGAAGGTCATGTACATCATCGATCCGTCGAGATTGAACGAATAGCCCAAAGGCAGCACGAAGCTGGCGATGCGCGGCGGCACGCCAAAGCGCTCCAGCGCTTCGAGCGTGCGGGGCAGGGCGGCCTCGGACGAAGCGGTGGAAAAGGCGAGCAGCGCCGGCTCGCGAATATAGCGCAGCAGCAACCCGGTGCGACGACCGATGACGAGGAAGGCGATGCCGATCAGCAGCACCCAGAGCAGCGCCAGCCCGATATAGAAGCTGCCCATGAAATAGGCGAGCTGGCCGATGACGCGCGGCCCATTCTGCGTCAGTGCGGCGGCAACCGCGCCGAAAACGGCGAACGGTGCGAAGCGCATGACATAATCGGTCACCTGCAGCATCACCGCGACCAGCGCGTCGGTGGCGCGGACGATCGGCCGGGCGCGCTCGCCGATCGCCGTCATTGCGACGCCGAAGAACAGCGAGAAGACGACGATCGGCAGGATGTCGTTGGTCGCCATGACGCCGACGATCGAGGTCGGGAAGATGTGCTTGACGAAATCGACCGGGTCGAAGCTCGCCTTGGCAAGGCCGGTGGCAGCGGTGGCCGGCGGGATCGGCAGGTTGAGGCCAATGCCCGGGTGGAGCAGGTGGACCATGATCAGGCCGAGCGTCAGCGAGACGAGGCTGGCGCCGATGAACCACAGCAGCGCCTTGAGCCCGACCCGGCCCAGCGCGCCGGTGTCGCCCATATGCGCGATGCCGCTGACCAGCGTACCGAACACCAAAGGCGCGATGATCATCTTGATCAGCTGAAGGAAGATCGTCGTGACGAGCGAGAAGTAACCGCCGATCGTCTTGAGCGTCGCGGCGGCGGCGGGGGTGCCGTCGTCGATCCGCAGATTGATTCCCCAGCCGACCACGATGCCCAGCGCCAGGGCGATCAGAATGAAAAGCGTCAGCCGCTTGGCCATGAAAATACCCCCGGGGAATCGACGGCGCGCAGCCAAGGGGATTGCGGCTGGCCGGTCAAGCGCCTTATGTCGCGCGCATGCCGCTATCGGAGCATCCTTCATGTCGATGACGCGGCGTGCCGCGCTGGCCGGCCTTGCCGCCATTCCCCTGCTCGCGCGATCGGCGGTTGTGCGTGCCGCCGAAACCGATCTCTCCGCCTTGTCCGACATCACGCGCGGCGTTGCGCCGATCGGCGCTGCCGAGCGCACCGCGCGGATCGCGCGCGCGCAGTCGCTGATGAAGGCACAGGGCATCGGCGCGGTGCTGATCGAGCCGGGCTCCTCGCTGATCTACTTTACCGGCGTGACGTGGCATCGCAGCGAGCGGCTTACCGCTGCCGTGCTGCCGGTCGAGGGCACGCCGCTGATCGTCACACCGTTTTTCGAGGAACCCTCGGTACGCCAGACGCTCGGCGTGCCGGCCGAGGTGCGCGTGTGGCAGGAGGACGAGGATCCGCTCGCGCTGGTCGCCGGCTTCCTCAGGGAGCGCAAACTCGCTGCGCGCCCCGTCGGGATCGAGGAAACGGTGCGCTATTTCGCGGTCAACGGTCTGGCACGGGCGCTGCCCGGCGCGCGGATCGTTTCGGCAAATCCCGTCGTGCGTGGTTGCCGGATGATCAAGACCGCGCCCGAGATCGCGCTGATGCAGGCCGCGACCGATGTCACCATCGCCGCCTATCGCTGGACCTGGCCGCGCGTCGAGAAAGGCATGTCGCCGCACGATATCGGCGCGCTGATGGATGCGGCGACCGACAGGCTCGGCGGCACCCCGGAATTCTCGCTCGTGCTGGTCGGCCCCGCCGCCGCTCTGCCGCATGGCAGTCGCGAGCCGCAGCGCGTCGCCGAGGGGCAGATCGTGCTGATGGATTGCGGCTGCACGGTGCAGGGTTATCAGTCGGACGTCTCGCGCACCTTCGTCCACGGCACGGCCAATGCAGAACAGCGCAAGGTGTGGGATCAGGTCGCGCGCGGGCAGCAGGTCGCCCTTGCCGCCGCCAAGGTCGGCGCGGCGGCGGGCAGCGTCGATGATGCGGTGCGGCGTTACTATGTCTCGCAAGGCTATGGGCCGGGCTACAAGCTGCCCGGCCTGTCGCACCGCACCGGCCATGGCATCGGACTCGACGGACATGAACCGGTCAATCTGGTCCATGGCGAGACGACACCGCTCGCGCCGGGCATGTGTTTTTCCAACGAGCCCGGCCTGTATCTGCCGGGCAAATTCGGCGTACGCCTGGAGGATTGCTTTCATATGACCGACAGCGGACCGCGCTGGTTCTCCGAACCGCCTGCCTCGCTCGACGCGCCGTTCGGATGAGCGGCGACAAGATACCGGTTTTCGTCAACGCCGGCGGTGGGACCGCGGCGGCCAAGGGCGACAAGCTGCGCGACGAACTCGAAACCGCCTTTGGCGAGGCCGGCGCGAACATCGACCTTGCGCTTCTTAATGGCGGCGAACTGAGCGAGGCGGTCGCCGCGCGTGCGAAGGAGGCGCTGGTCGTGGTCGGTGGCGGCGACGGTACGCTCGGCTGCGCGGCACAGGCGCTGGTCGACCATGGCGGCGCCACGCTCGGTATCCTCGCGCTTGGCACCCACAACCATCTCGCCAAAGAACTGGGCGTTCCGCTCGACCTCAAGGAGGCGGCGAAGCTGATCGTCGCGCGCCCAACCCGGCGGATCGACCTCGCGCGGGTCAATGGCCGCGTGTTCGTCAACAATGCCTCGGTCGGCTTCTATCCGCTGATGGTCCGCGAACGCGATACGCATCAGGAAAAGCACGGCATCCCCAAATGGCTTGCGACCCTGCCCGCAGCGCGCGAGGCGCTGCGCCGTCTGCCACAACATCGCCTGCACCTGGAGTTCCCGGACGGCGTCCGCGACGTGACGACGCCGATGCTGTTCGTCGGCAACAATCGCTACACGCTCGATGCCGGCAAGGTCGGACGACGCGAATCGCTCGATGGCGGCATGTTGTCGGTGTTTGCGGTGACCGCGACGTCGTCGGGTGCGTTGATCGGGGTCGCGTTGCGCACGCTGGTCGGACGCGCGGACCGTTCGCGCGATTTCGCCGCGATCGGCGAGGTACGCCGCTTCACCGTCGACGATCGATCGAGCGACCGTGAGATCGCGCTCGATGGCGAGGTCATCGAACTCGAAATGCCGCTGGAATTCAGCATCGAACCCGGCGCGCTCGAAGTTATTGCTCCGCCGAAAGGCTGAAACGCGATGCTACTCAAAGTGAGTAATCGCTCGTTGCTCTTGGCACCGAATCGGATCAATCTGACGTCATGCAGTCACTGCTCCGAAAGCAGGCGGTCCAGCCGCGCGCGCACCTGACGATCGAGCGGATCGTCGAGGCGGCGGCATGCCTGATCGAGGAACGCGGTCTGGTGGGGTACAACACCAATGCCGTCGCGGCGCGCGCCGGCATCAGTATCGGATCGCTCTACCAGTATTTCCCGGACAAGGACGCGATCATGATCGCGCTAGCGCGGCGCGAAACCGCCGGGTTGCGCGGCGATATCCATGATGCGCGGCTCGACCCGGGCAGCCGCGAGGCGTTGATTCGCCTGATCGATGCGGCGGTACGCTACCAACTGCGTCGGCCGGCGCTGGCGCGGGTGATCGACCTGGAGGAAGAGCGCCTGGCGCGCGACGGCGACGATACCGTGGCGCGTGCGCTGCGTGACGCGGTCGAGGGCGCCTTGCGCCGCCCGGGTATGCGACGGCTCGTCGACACCGCACTGGCGGTCGATGACCTGATCGCGATCGTCACCGGAATGATCGATGCCGCCGCGATGCGCGGCGAACGCGACGCGGCGGCGCTGGCGCGCCGGGTACGCGCCGCCGCCTTCGGCTATCTCGATCGCGCCCAGACGGCTTGAGCGAGAGGACACTGTCGCCTAAGCGACACAAATGACCTCGACCAATGACATTCGCCGCGCGTTCCTCGACTATTTCGCCAGCGAGGGGCATGCGCGCATCGCCTCGGCACCTTTGGTACCGCAGAACGACCCGACGCTGATGTTCGTCAACGCCGGCATGGTGCCGTTCAAGAACGTCTTCACCGGGCTTGAGACGCGGCCCTATGTCACCGCGACGTCGAGCCAGAAATGCGTTCGTGCCGGCGGCAAGCACAATGATCTCGACAATGTCGGCTACACCGCGCGCCACCACACCTTCTTCGAAATGCTCGGCAATTTCTCGTTCGGCGATTATTTCAAGGAACAGGCGATTATCCATGCGTGGACGTTGCTGACGCGCGATTTCGGCATCGACCCGAACCGCCTGACGGCCACCGTCTATCACACCGACGACGAGGCGTTCGATCTGTGGCGCAAGATCGCGGGCCTGCCCGAGCACCGTATCATCCGTATCGCCACCAAGGACAATTTCTGGGCGATGGGCGACAACGGCCCGTGCGGGCCATGCTCCGAGATCTTCTACGACCATGGCGATCATATCGCGGGTGGGCCGCCGGGCTCGCCCGATGAGGATGGCGATCGCTTCGTCGAGATCTGGAACCTGGTGTTCATGCAATATGAACAGCAGGCCAATGAGATCGTCGGCGAACTGCCCAAAAAGTCGATCGACACCGGCATGGGGCTCGAACGTATCGCCGCGGTGATGCAGGGCGTGCACGACAATTATGACACCGATACCTTCAAGGCGCTGATCGCCGCCTCGGGCGCGTTGACGCACACCGCGACCGATGGCGCCAACACGGCCAGCCACCGCGTGATTGCCGACCATCTGCGCACCTCTGGCTTCCTTGTCGCCGATGGTGTCCTGCCGGCGAACGAAGGGCGCGGTTATGTGCTGCGCCGGATCATGCGTCGCGCCATGCGGCATGCGCATATTCTCGGCGCCAAGGAGCCGTTGATGCACCGGCTCGTGCCGGCGCTGGTGACCGAGATGGGCGCGGCCTATCCTGAGTTGCTGCGCGCGCAGCCGCTGATCGAGGCGACGCTGCAGCAGGAGGAGACGCGTTTCCGCCAGACGCTCGACAAGGGCCTCAAGCTGCTCGACGAAGCGACGTTGGGGATGGTGGCCGGTGACACGCTGGCCGGCGCGACCGCGTTCAAGCTCTACGACACCTTCGGCTTCCCCTATGATCTGACCGAGGATGCGTTGCGTGCGCAGGGTCTGGCGGTCGACCGTGCCGGTTTCGACAGTGCGATGGGCGAACAGAAGCGCGCCGCTCGCGCCGCGTGGAAGGGGTCGGGCCAGCAGGTTTCTGACGATCTGTGGTTCGACATCGCCGAGGAATCGGGCGCGACCGAGTTCATCGGCTATGCGTCGGAGGAAGGCGAGGGCGAGGTGATCGCGCTGATCCGCGAAGGCCAGCGCGTCGAGCGCGCCGTGGCGGGCGAGACGGTCGACCTCGTCGTCAACCAGACGCCCTTCTATGCCGAGAGCGGCGGGCAGGTCGGTGACGCCGGCATTCTAAGCAACGATAAGGGTTTGCGCGGCGCGGTTGAGGATACGCACAAGCATCTCGGGCGGATCTGGGCGCACCGTACGCGGATCGAGGCGGGCGAGATCGCGATCGGCGATGCGGTGCACCTCACGGTCGATCATGGTCGCCGCGACGCGATCCGCGCCAACCATTCCGCCACCCACCTGCTCCACGCCGCACTGCGCGAGCGGCTCGGCACGCATGTCGCGCAGAAGGGCAGCCTGGTCGCGGCCGACCGTCTGCGCTTCGATTTCTCGCAGCCGACCGCGGTCGACGCGGCCGCGCTGGCGGCGGTCGAGGCTGATGTGAACGCCTATATCCGGCAGAACGATGCGGTGCAGACGCGGCTGATGACGCCCGACGAGGCGATCAAGGAAGGCGCGATGGCGCTGTTCGGCGAGAAATATGGCGACGAGGTCTGCGTCGTCTCGATGGGCCGTGCCGGTGAAGAGGTCTATTCACTCGAACTGTGCGGCGGCACGCACGTCAAGGCGACGGGCGATATCGGCCTGTTCAAGTTCGTCGGCGAATCCGCGGTGTCGTCGGGTGTGCGGCGCGTCGAGGCGCTGACCGGCGAGGCGGCGCGCGCCTGGCTGTCGGCGCGTGACGAGAAGCTGCGCGAGGCGGCGGCGGTGCTGAAGTCGTCACCCGACGAGGTGCCGGCGCGCGTTGCCGCTTTGGTCGAGGATCGGCGCCGGCTGGAGCGCGAACTGGCGGATGCCAAGAAGGCGCTGGCGCTGGACGGGTCGGCCGAGGCGGTCGGGCCGGAGCAGGTCGGCGACGTCGCGTTTCTGGGCCAGGTCGTTGACGGGCTCGACCCCAAGGCGTTGCGCGGCACGGTCGACGAGATGAAGCAGCGGCTCGGCTCGGGCGTGGCGATGGTCGTCGCGACCAATGAGGGCCGCGCCTCGGTGGCGGTCGGCGTGACCGACGACCTGACCGGCACACGCAACGCGGTCGATCTGCTGCGCGTCGCGGTGGCGGCGCTGGGCGGGCAGGGTGGTGGTGGCCGGCCCGACTTGGCGCAGGGTGGCGGGCCGGATGGCGCGAAGGCGGCCGACGCGGTGGCGGCGGTCAAGGCAGCGCTGGCGGCCTAGGTCAGGGGCGCTCGAGCACGGTGAAGGTGATCGGCGATCGCAGCCGGAAGCCGAGCCGCTCGTAGAGCGCGATCGCCGCGTGAATGTCGGCATAGCTGTGCAGGAACGGCGTCTTGCCGTGCGCGACGATCCGCGCCGCGACGATCGGCATCAGCGCGCCAGCCAGCCCGCGACCGCGAAAATCGGGGTGGGTGCAGACGCCGCTGACCTCGCGATACTGCCCGACATGCATGCGCTCGCCCGCCATCGCGGCAAGCCGACCATCGATCCGCACGCCGATGAAGTTGCCGAGGCGGTGCGTCCTGGCGAAGAAAGGGCCGGGCTGGGTCAGCGTTGCCAGCGCGAGCATCTCCGTCGCATCGTCGTCACCGAGGTCGAGGATCTCGAACCCCGTCGTTCCCGGCGCACGCGGGCGTTCGGCGACCATCTGGTGGCAGAGTGCGCGGCGGTGCAGGGTCATGCCGGGCGGCACCGGCCAGTCGGCGGTCTCGACCAGTCCGATCATCTCGCCGGCCGGGCACAGCGCGGCGAGCGCGGTCAGCGCCGCCGGGCCATCGTCGGCCGCAGCGGCGAACAGGCCGAGATCGGGCGCGAAGCGCAGCGCCGGCGCTGTGCCGGTGGCGCATGCCCGTTGGCTGCCGGTCAGCGCGTGCCAGACAGGTCGGTCGAGCAGATGCCCTGTCATGTCTTGCGGACGCGCCGGATGCGCGGCTCGCGGTCGAGTGCTGCGTCCTGCATGATTTCCTTGCGCAGTTCGTCGCGCTTCTCATGGATCGAGGCGATCACCGGCCCCATCGCCACGCCGAGATCGACCAGCACCGCCTCGGACAGTTGAAGCGAACTCTCCAGCGTCTCGGGCACGGCGTCGGTCGCGCCGGCGCGGTAGAGCTGCGCCGCATGCGCGGTATCGCGCGCGCGGGCGATGATCGTCAGCCCGGGCACCCAGCCGCGCACGCGGCGCGTCAACCGGATGCCGAGCACGGGATCGTCCATCGTCAGCACCAGTGCATCGGCATGACCGAGCCGCAGGCGATCGATCAGTTCGGGCCGCGAGACGTCGCCGAACAGGATCGGATAACCCTCGGCACGCGCCGCCTTGACCGCATCGATATCAGCCTCGACCGCGATGTAGCGCCGGCCATGGACCGCGAGCATGTCCGCCACCATCCGCCCGACGCGGCCGAAGCCGATCACCACGGTGCCCGGCCCCTCGGCGGGTATCTCTTCCTCGGCCACCGTATCGGAGCGGCGTTCGATGCGACGCGCGGCGAACTGGCCGAGCATGGCAAGCAAGGGCGTGATGGTCAGGCCGATCGCGGTGACCGTTTGCCAGAAGTTCGCCGTTTCGGGGCCGATCAGCTGGATCTGCGCGGCGGTACCGAGCACGATCAACGTGGTTTCGGAGGGGCTGCCCATCAACACCCCGGTTTCCGCCGCCGGCCCCGAGCGTACGCCGCCAAGCTTGAGCAGGCCGAAGGTGACCATCGTCTTCACTGCGACCACGCCGAAGATGGCGAGGAGCAGGCTCGGCCAGTTGGCGAGGATCATCTGCAGGTCGAGACGAAGACCGATCGTGATCAGGAACACGCCGAGCGCGAGGCCCTTGAACGGCGCGGTGATCACCTCGACCTCGCTGTGGTAATCGGTTTCGGCAATCAACAGGCCGGCGAGCAGCGCGCCCATGATCGGCGACAGACCGGCCGCCGCGGTGGCGAGGCTGGCAACGATTACGACCAGCAGCGAGGCGGCGAGGAACAGTTCCGGGCTCTTGGTGCGCGCCGCCTGGGCGAACAGGCGTGGCAGGACGAAGCGACCGCCGACGAACAGCGCGGCGACGGTCAGCGCCCCCCGCACCAGCACGCCGGTGATCGCCCCGAGCCCGCCTTCAGCGCCGGGAGCGAGCGCGGCCAGGCCGAAGATGATCGGGACCAACGCCAGATCCTCGAACAACAGCATCGCGAAAGCCGAGCGTCCCACCGGACCGGTGGTGCCGGCGATCGGCAGCACCAGCGCGGTCGACGACAGCGCCAGGGCAAGTCCGAGCCCGATCGACCCGACCCAGCCCAGGCCGGTCAGGTGAAGCGCAAAGCCGAGCACGACGCCGGCACCGATCAACTGCGCAGCACCGGTGCCGAACACGGCGCCGCGCATCGACCAGATGCGCTTGAACGACAATTCGAGCCCGATAGAGAACAGCAGCAGGATGATGCCGAATTCGGCAAAAGGCTCGATCGCATGCGGATCGGAGATGGTGATGTAGTAGAGCCACGGATAACGTGGCACCAATCCTCCGAGCATCGACGGGCCGACGAGGAGACCGACCAGGATGAAGCCGATCACCGGGCTGATTTTGAAACGCGCAAAGGCCGGGATGACGAGCCCCGCCGCGCCGAGAATCACCAGCGTGTCGCTGAAGCCCTGGTTGTCCAATCCGATTGCCATGTCCGCACCTTGGGCGCTGGGCGCGGCTTTGTCAGCCGATGTCTGATACCGATGTCGTCATCATCGGCGGCGGGCCGGCGGGCATGGTTGCCGGCCTGTTGCTCGCCAGGGCCGGCGTAAGGACGGTGGTGCTCGAAAAGCATGCCGATTTCCTGCGCGATTTTCGCGGCGACACCGTCCACCCCTCGACGCTGCGCTTGTTCGACGAACTCGACTTGCTGACCGCACTGCTGGCGCGGCCGCACCAGAAGGTCAGCGAGCTGGGCGGGCGGATTGCCGGCCGCAATCTCAAACTGGTCGACTTTCGCCATCTGCACGTGCCGGCACCCTATATCGCGCTGATGCCGCAATGGGAGTTTCTCGACTTCGTCGCCGGCGAGGCGCGGCGCTATCCCGACTTCACACTACGTCAAAGCTGCGCGGGCGAAGCGCTGATCGAGGAGGGCGGGCGTGTCGCTGGGGTAAGGACCAGCGAAGGCGAGATGATCCGCGCGCGGCTATTGATTGCAGCGGACGGACGCGATTCGCGCTTTCGCGCCGGCTTCCCGCAAACCGCGGTGGGCGCGCCGATGGACGTGTTCTGGTTCCGCCTGCCCAAGCGCGCCGCGCCGAGCAACGACAGCATGGGCGTGTTCGATACGGGCCGCATCTTCGTGCTGATCGATCGCGGCGATTATTGGCAGTGCGCCTTCGTTTTCCCCAAGGGGATGGCCGACACGGTACGCGGCGAAGGCCTGCCGGCGTTTCGTGACCGTGTGCGGGCGGTCGGTCCCGAAACGGCGGGAGTCGACCAGGCGATTACCGACTGGGACCAGATCAAGTTGCTCACCGTATCGGTCGATCGCCTCGAGCGTTGGCATCGGCCGGGGCTGTTGCTGATCGGCGATGCCGCGCACGCCATGTCGCCGCTCGGCGGAGTCGGGATCAACCTCGCGATCCAGGATGCAGTCGCTACCGCCAACATCCTCGCCGAACCGCTATCGCGTGGCGCCGATCCCGATCCGTTGTTGCCGCGGGTCGCGGCGCGGCGTCTTTTCGCGGTCAGGGCGACCCAGGCGGCGCAGCGCCTGGTACAGGATCGGATCGTCGCGCCGTTGCTGGTGGGCGGAACACCGATGACGAAGCCGCCGCTGGTGGCGCGGGCTTTCAACCGGTTCGCGCTGCTGCGGCGCATCCCGGCGTTTTTCGTCGGGCTCGGCGTCCGCCCCGAGCACATCCGATCGCTCGATGCCGGACGGCGCCGACAGGGCTGAGTCGCAGGCGGTGTTCTCCCCGAAAGCCGCGCAATTTCGTTCCGGAACAGGGAGAAACAGCGAGTAACAGGGAGCAAGTGGCAGATATCAGGGAGCGGCGTTCCCTGTTGCGACCTTCGAACAGGGAGCGGCCAGAGCGATATCCGGGCACCACCAGTGCGTTATCAGGGAGTGACAGCGGTTGGTGATGATAGCCGGAGGGGGCGTGCCGAAGGCGGCGCCGCAGCAGCACCGGGCAGGCAGCTGCTTATGTTACCAACGATGGGAAAGAGCCGGCCGCGCCATACAAAACGCGGTCCCGGGTCCACTTTCGGGTAAAGCCGCGACGGATTGAATCACGCCGCGTGCGTCGCACACATTCCCATCGATCTAGCGTCGCGGCCTTTGCTTCCCGTCGCGCGGACGGGAAGCGATAGGCGCGGCGGTCAGGCGATCAGGCCGCCTGCGGTCATCTTGCCCTCGAGATTGGCGCGGACCGCCTCGAAGAACTGTTCGGTGGTCATCCACGGCTGGTCGGGGCCGATCAGGATCGCGAGATCCTTGGTCATCGCGCCATTTTCGACCGTCTCGATGCAGCAGCGCTCAAGCGTCTCGGCAAAGGCCGTCACTTCGGGCGTGCCGTCGAACTTGCCGCGATACTTAAGGCCACCGGTCCAGGCGAAGATCGACGCGATCGGGTTGGTCGAGGTCGCCTTGCCCTGCTCGTGCATGCGGAAGTGGCGCGTGACGGTGCCGTGCGCGGCCTCGGCCTCGACGGTCTTGCCGTCGGGCGTGAGCAGCACCGAGGTCATCAGGCCGAGCGAGCCGAAGCCCTGCGCGACCTGGTCCGACTGTACGTCGCCGTCGTAATTCTTGCAGGCCCAGACGAACTCGCCATGCCATTTGAGCGCGCTGGCGACCATGTCGTCGATCAGGCGATGCTCGTAGACGATGCCAGCTTCCTTGAACTTGTCCTTGAATTCGGCGTCGAAAACCTCGGCAAAGAGGTCCTTGAAGCGGCCATCATAGGCCTTGAGGATCGTGTTCTTGGTCGACAGATAGACCGGCCAGCCGAGGTTGAGGCCGTAGTGCATCGAGGCGCGGGCGAAATCGCGGATCGAATCGTCGAGATTGTACATCGCCATGGCGACGCCCGAGGAGGGGTATTGGAAAACTTCCTCGTCGATCACCGTGCCGTCGTCGCCCTCGAACACGAGGCGCAGCTTGCCCGGGCCGGGAACGCGGAAATCGGTCGCGCGATACTGATCGCCAAAGGCGTGGCGGCCGACGACGATCGGATGGGTCCAGCCCGGGATGAGGCGCGGGACGTTCTTGATCACGATCGGTTCGCGAAACACCACGCCGCCAAGGATGTTGCGGATCGTGCCGTTGGGCGACTTCCACATCTTCTTGAGCTTGAATTCCTCGACCCGCGCCTCGTCCGGGGTGATCGTGGCGCACTTCACGCCGACGCCATATTTCTGGATCGCGCGGGCGCTATCGACGGTGACCTTGTCGTCGGTCGCGTCGCGATGCTCGACCGCGAGGTCGTAATAATCGAGGTCGATATCGAGATAGGGGAGAATCAGGCGTTCCCGGATCCACTGCCAGATGATCCGCGTCATTTCGTCGCCGTCGATTTCCACGACGGGCGTCTTTACCTTGATCTTCGCCATCGATGCCTTCTGTTTCCGGAGGAGGGAGGTTGGCGACGCGTCTAGGGACAAGGTGCGCCTTGATCAACCGCCGCGACGCGTGTGTATCGCATAGGCAATACACGTTGCGATTGTGCGTCGCGGCATCGCGGGGTAGAGAGAGGGGATGGCATCACCCGAAAATCCGGATTCCGCGACCAGCACGGTCAAGTGGCGCATCCCCGAGCTGCATCCCGAAGGCCGCAAATATGTCCTGATCGCAGCGGTCGTCGCCCTGCTTGCCTGGGTGTTCGTCCCGATCCTGACCTGGCCGTTCATCGGCCTGACCTTGTGGGTTGCGCTGTTCTTCCGCGATCCGATCCGCGTCACGCCGCAGGGCGAGGGGCTGATCATCGCGCCCGCCGATGGGTTGATCACGCTGATCGAGCGCGTGCCGGTCCCGCGCGAGATGGCCGGGCCCGACGGCTTGGGCGACGCGCCGATGGTGCGCGTATCGATCTTCATGTCGGTGTTCGACGTCCATATCAACCGCACGCCGATTGCGGGCACGATCCGGCAGGTCGTTTATATTTCCGGCAAGTTTCTCAACGCCGATCTCGACAAGGCGAGCGAGGAGAATGAACGCCAGCATATCGTCGTCGAGGGGCGCGACGGTCGACGCGTCGGCTTCACCCAGATTGCCGGCCTGGTGGCGCGGCGCATCGTGCCCTTCGTCAAGCCCGGCGACATGGTGGCGAGCGGTCAGCGCATCGGCTTGATCCGTTTCGGTAGCCGCGTCGATGTCTATCTGCCCGAGGGAATCAATTGCCAAGTGGTGCTGGGGCAGCGCAGCGTTGCCGGCGAGACCGTGCTCGGCCGCCCCGAAATCTCGACGCCGACCGGCATTACCCAGTGAGGCACGCCACGTGAGAGTACCGCGTCCGGGTCATATCCGGCGGGGCCTGCCGCTTCGTGCGGTGGCACCCAATGCCGTGACCGCGCTCGCTCTGTGTTCAGGGCTGACGGGTATCCGCTTCGCGATCGCCGGCCATTGGGAACTGGCGGTGGCGATGGTGATGATCGCCGGGGTGCTCGATGGCCTCGACGGGCGGATCGCGCGGATGCTGCACGGCGAGAGCCGGTTCGGCGCGGAACTCGATTCGCTGAGTGACGCGATCTCGTTCGGCGTCTCTCCTGCGCTGATCCTCTATCTGTGGTCGCTCGAAAAGCTCCCGCGATTCGGCTGGCTGTGCGCGCTGCTGTTGGCGGTGTTCTGCGCGCTGCGTCTCGCGCGCTTCAACGCCAATATCGACCTCACCGACCAGCCGCACAAGTCGGCAGGCTTCCTGACCGGCGTTCCGGCACCAGCCGGTGCCGCGCTGGCAATGCTGCCGCTCTATTTGTGGTTCGTCACCGAGCAACCGATCCTGCGCTCACCCTATATCGTCGCGCCGTGGGTCGCGCTGGTGGCCAGTTTGATGGTGTCGAGCATGGCCACCTTCAGCTGGGGTTCGCTCAAACTCCGGCGGCGCATTCGCTTCGAGGCGATCGTCGTGGTGGTCTTGCTGGGAGCCGCGCTCATCTCGGCAACCTGGGAAACGCTCGCCGCGCTGACGATCGCCTATCTCGCGACGTTCCCGTTCAGCATCCGCGCCTATGCGCGGGTCACGCGGCTGCGCGCAACGTCGCCCGGGTCGGTTGTGCCAGCGCCGTCCGCACCCGCGAGCGAACCCGATTCTCACTGACGATCAGCGCCGGGCGAACAACAAGCGTTGGATCCACACCGTCGCGCAGCAGGCCAATGATACGGGGCATGGCGGGCACGAGCGTGAACGCCAGCACCCAGGCGGATGCCGCGAACGCGGCGGCGAAAACCAGGTAACCGACAACCGTGATCATTGCGCAACTCCCTGCAATATGGGCAGTGTTGACACCTCACGACGTGGTGACGCCGCCAAAGGTTCCATTGCCCCGTTTCGATCGCTTTATGTTCCGCTAATGTTCGCGATGTCAAGCGGCTAATACGACCTTGCAAGTGCGCTCGCGTTCGGCTATCGGCCCCGCCTCAACCCGCATGGGAAGCACATATAGCCGGTGTCCGGAGCAATCCGGGTTACTCGCTTCCCAGAGGCATAACCGGAAAGGAACCATCCTATGGCGGCACCTGTCGTCTCCATGCAGCAATTGCTCGAAACGGGCGCGCACTTCGGCCACCAGACGCATCGCTGGAACCCGAAGATGAAGCCCTACATCTTTGGCGACCGCAACGGCGTCCATATCCTCGATCTGTCGCAGACCGTGCCGCTGTTCGCGCGCGCGCTCGAATTCGTCAGCGACCGCGTCGCCTCGGGCGGCAAGGTGCTGTTCGTCGGCACCAAGCGCCAGGCGCAGGAGCCCGTCGCCGACGCCGCGCGTCGCTCGGGCCAGCATTTCGTCAACCATCGCTGGCTGGGCGGCATGCTCACCAACTGGAAGACCATCTCCAACTCGATCAAGCGCCTCAAGACGCTCGAAGAGCAGCTGTCGGGCGACACGCACGGCCTGACCAAGAAGGAAGTGCTGCAGCTCACCCGCGAGAAGGACAAGCTCGAAATGTCGCTCGGCGGCATTCGCGACATGGGCGGCATCCCGGACGTGATGTTCGTGATCGACGCCAACAAGGAAGAGCTGGCGATCAAGGAAGCCAACACGCTCGGCATTCCGGTCGTCGCGATCCTCGATTCGAACGTCAGCCCGGACGGCATCGCGTTCCCGGTGCCGGCGAACGATGACGCCAGCCGCGCCATCCGCCTGTACTGCGAGGCGATCGCGATCGCCGCAACGCGTGGCGGTCATGAGCAACAGGCGCGTCGCGGTGCCGACATCGGTGCGATGGACGCGCCCCCGGTCGAGGAAGCGCTGACCGTCGAGCCGGCCGCCGAAGTCGAAGCCGCTGCCCCGGTCGAGGCGCCCGTCGCCGCGCCGGTCGAAGTAGCGGCACCGGAAATGGCCGCCGAGGAAGAGCGTCAGCTCGACGCCTGAAGCGTCGCCGAACCGTCATGCGGGCGGGGTAGGGCGACAAGCCTTACCTCGCCCGCAACGATATTCTGAGTAGAAGGAAGACTGACATGGCCGAGATCACGGCAGCAGCGGTTAAGGACCTGCGCGAAAAGAGCGGCGCAGGCATGATGGATTGCAAGAAGGCATTGACCGAAGCGGGTGGCGACCTGACCGCCGCGCTCGACTGGCTGCGCACCAAGGGCCTTGCCGCCGCCGCCAAGAAGTCGAGCCGCACCGCAGCCGAAGGGCTGATCGGCGTTGCTGTCAACGGCACCGTCGGTGCCGCGATCGAGGTCAATTCCGAGACCGATTTCGTTGCCAAGAATGATCAGTTCCAGGGCTTCGTGCGCGACGTGACGTTCGTGGCGCTCGAACTGGGTGACGATCTCGACGTGATCAAGGCTGCGGCGCTCGGCGGCAAGACCGTCGAGGAGACGCTGACCAACAACATCGCGACGATCGGCGAGAACCAGTCGCTGCGTAGGGCCAAGCGCCTGACGGTTTCGTCGGGTGCGGTCGTGCCGTACGTCCACAACCAAGCCGGCCCCGGCCTCGGCAAGATCGGTGTGCTGGTTGCGCTTGAGAGCGAAGCCGACAACGACGCGCTGCAGGCGCTGGGCAAGCAGCTCGCGATGCACATTGCTGCTGCCTTCCCGCTGGCGCTGAACGAGGCCGATCTCGACCCGGCGATCGTTGAGCGCGAGCGCGCGATCGCCACCGAAAAGGCCGCCGAGAGCGGCAAGCCCGCCGACATCGTCGCCAAGATGGTCGATGGCGCGATCGCCAAGTACCGCAAGGAAAACGCCCTGGTCAGCCAGCTGCTGGTGATGGACGGCAAGACCAAGATCTCCGACGTCGTCGCCAATGCCGCCAAGGCGGCGGGCAAGCCGATCGCGCTGACGGGCTATGTCCGCTTCCAGCTCGGCGAGGGAATCGAGAAGGACGTCAGCGACTTCGCCGCCGAAGTTGCGGCCGCTTCCGGCGTGCCGCAGGCCGTCGCCTGACATCGCCGTGCCGCCGGCCGGGTCGACCTGTTCGACCCGGCCGGCGGACGACATATGCGGAGGTTGTGCGACAATCTTCGCGCGCCTAAGGTCCGCGCCGCGCTTCCCAACCGTCGAGGCCTGATGACAGCCCCCCGTTACAAACGCATCCTCCTGAAACTTTCGGGCGAGGTCCTGATGGGCGAGGGTGGCCTCGCCATCGACCCCACCGTGACCGCGCGTGTTGCCGGCGAAATCGCCGATGCCAAGGCCGCCGGCTATGAGCTCTGCGTCGTCGTCGGCGGCGGTAACATCTTTCGCGGCATGGCCGGCGCCGCGCGCGGCATGGACCGCGCGACCGGCGACTATATGGGCATGCTCGCCACGGTAATGAACGCGCTGGCGGTGCAGAACGCGCTCGAGCAGATCAACGTCGAGACCCGCGTCCAGTCGGCGATCCCGATGGCCAGCGTGTGCGAGCCGTTCATCCGGCGCCGCGCGATGCGCCACCTCGAAAAGGGCCGCGTGGTGATCTTCGCCGCCGGCGTCGGCAGCCCGTTCTTCACCACCGACAGCGGTGCCGCCTTGCGTGCCGCCGAGATGAAGTGCGACGCGCTGTTCAAGGGCACGTCAGTCGACGGCGTTTATGATGCAGATCCCAAGGTCATTCCGACCGCAACGCGTTATGCGACCGTCAGTTACGACACGGTGCTTGCAGACAACCTCAAGGTGATGGATGCCAGCGCGATCGCATTGTGCCGGGACAACAATATCCCGATCGTCGTGTTCAACATCCGCGAGCCGGGCAATCTTGCCGCGGTGCTGCGAGGTGAGGGCGTCTCGACGGTCGTACAAAAGGAAGGATGAGCGATGGCTCTCTATGACAAGGCCGATCTCGAACGCCGCATGGCCGGTGCGGTCGAAGCGCTGAAGCACGATCTGGTCGGGCTGCGCACCGGCCGGGCCTCGACCTCGCTGCTCGATCCCGTCACGGTCACCGTCTATGGATCGCAAATGCCGCTCAACCAGGTGGCGACCGTCTCGGCACCCGAGCCGCGCCTGTTGTCGGTGCAGGTCTGGGACAAGACCAATGTCGGCCCGGTCGACAAGGCGATTCGCTCGGCCGGCCTGGGCCTCAACCCGATCGTCGACGGTACGACGCTCCGACTGCCGATTCCCGACCTCACCGAGGAGCGCCGCAAGGAACTCGCCAAGCTCGCCGGCCAATATGCCGAGAAGGCGCGCATCGCCGCGCGCAATGTGCGACGCGATGGCATGGACAATCTCAAGACCGACGAGAAAAAGGGCGTGTTCGGCGAGGACGAGCGCAAGCGCCATGAGGTCGAGGTACAGAAGCTGACCGATTCGACGATTGCCGACATCGATGCCGCGGCGACCGCCAAGGAAAAGGAAATCCTGGGCAAGTGAGCCTGCGTGCCGCCCCTGCGCCCGACGCGGCGACGGGCTCGGCCAGCCTGCCCCGGCATGTCGCGATCATCATGGACGGCAATGGCCGCTGGGCCAAGAAGCGTCATTTGCCGCGTCTCGCCGGGCACCGTCAGGGGGTCGAGGCGGTGCGCCGCGTGAGTCGGGCGGCGCGAGCGATGGGGCTCGAGGCGCTGACGCTCTACGCCTTTTCTTCGGAGAATTGGCGGCGCCCGCAGGAAGAGGTCGGCGACCTGATGGGGTTGCTGCGGCTGTTCATCCGCACTGATCTGGACGAGCTGGTGCGCGAAAATGTCCGGCTGCGGGTGATCGGCGACTATCGCCGTTTCTCGCCCGACCTCGTCGCGCAGGTGGACGAGGCGCTGGCGCGCACCGCGAGCAACGATGGGCCGATCCTGGTGATTGCGCTCAATTACGGGTCGCAGAGCGAGATTGCCGCCGCCGCGCGGCGCCTGGCCGAGAAGGCCGTCGCCGGGGAGATCGACCCGGCCGAGATCGATGCCGACATGATGGCCGGCGAACTCGATACCGCCGGTCTGCCGCCGCTCGACCTGCTGATCCGCACGTCGGGCGAGGTGCGCCTGTCCAATTTTCTGCTGTGGCAGGCGGCTTATGCCGAATTGCTGTTCGTCGACACGCTGTGGCCCGATTTCAACGGCGACACCCTGGCCGAAGCGGTAAGCTTGTTCGCGCAGCGCCAGCGCCGGTTTGGCGGTCTGTGAACGATTCGCAGACGCCCGCGCGGCTCTCCGAGCTGCAATTGCGCATCATTGTCGGCCTCGCGCTGATCGGTGTCGCGAGCACCGGGCTCGTCCTCGGCGGAGTCGCCTTCTGGGTCCTGTGCGTCGTGCTGGCGCTGCTGATGATGGGCGAATGGGCCAATCTTGCGGGTGCGCCGCCCCAGTCCGGGCGATTGGCGCAGTTCGCGCTTTCGGTACCCCTGGCGATCATGGCGCCGCATTTTGGCGCGGGACCGGGCTTTCTGGCACTTGGCCTGCTCGCGGGCGCGGCATTTTTTGTCGTGATCGTGACGCGTCGTCCGCACCTTGCCGTCGGTCTGCTCTATGCCGGCTTGCCGGTGATGGGCCTGATGCTGCTACGCGGTCAGCGCGAGGGCGCGATCTTTACGCTCTGGGCGCTCGCGCTGGTCTGGATGTGCGACATCGGCGCCTATTTCGCCGGCCGCGCGATCGGCGGGCCCAAGCTCGCGCCGGCAATCAGCCCCAACAAGACCTGGGCCGGCCTTGCCGGCGGTGTCGTCGCGGCGAGCCTGTTCGGCGCGGCGATGCATTGGCAATTCGGGCTGCCCTGGCGGTTGACGCTCGCCACGCCCGCGCTCGCCGCGTTGGCGCAGGGCGGGGATTTGTATGAAAGCTGGCTCAAGCGGCGAGCCGGTGTGAAGGACAGCGGCAACATCCTGCCCGGCCATGGCGGCGTGCTCGATCGCCTCGACGGGCTCGTGCCGGTCGCGCCGGTTGCGGCATTGCTCGCCGTGGCGCTGCCAAAGCTCTATCACCTGCTGCCATGATGAAGACCGTCTCGATTCTCGGTGCGACCGGCTCGGTCGGCAGTTCCACGCTCGACCTGGTCGAGCGCGAGCCCGACCGCTTCCAGGTGCTTGCCCTGACCGCCAATTGCGATGTCGAAAAGCTGGCGGCTGCCGCGATTCGCACCAATGCGCGGCTCGCCGTGGTGGCGGACGAAAGCTGCCTCCCGGCACTGCGGGAACGGCTCGCCGGTACCGGCATCGCCACGGCCGGCGGCAATGCCGCGCTGCTCGACGCGGCGGCGATGGGCGCCGACTGGACGATGGCGGCGATCGTCGGCTGCGCCGGCCTCGAGCCGGTGATGGCGGCGGTCGCACGCGGCGGCACTGTGGTGCTCGCCAACAAGGAGCCGCTCGTTTCGGCCGGAGAGGTTATCCTCGCGGCTGCCGGGGCGAGCGGCGCGACACTGCTGCCGGCCGATTCGGAGCATAATGCGATCTTCCAGTGCTTCGATCCGGCGCGGCCGGAGCGGGTGCGGCGGATCATCCTGACGGCGAGCGGTGGCCCGTTTCGCGACCGTTCGCTCGCCGAGATGCGCGGCGTGACGCCCGAGCAGGCGGTCGCGCACCCCAATTGGTCGATGGGCGCGAAGATTTCGGTCGATTCGGCGACGATGATGAACAAGGGGCTCGAACTGATCGAGGCGGCGCGGTTGTTCCCGGTGCCGACCAGCCGGATCGAGATCGTCATCCACCGCCAGTCGGTGATCCACTCGCTGGTCGATTATGTCGACGGGTCGGTGCTGGCGCAGCTCGGGCCGCCCGACATGCGCACGCCGATCGCGCACTGCCTCGCCTGGCCCGATCGCATGGCGACGCCGATGGCGCCGCTCGATCTGGTGGCGATCGGACGGCTCGATTTCGAGGCACCCGATCCGGTGCGCTTCCCGGCGCTGCAACTGGCGCGCGACGCGGTCGAGGCGGGCGGGGCGCGGCCGGCGATTCTCAATGCCGCCAACGAGATCGCGGTCGCAGCGTTTCTCGCGCGGCGCATCGGCTTCCTCGAAATTGCCGCAATCGTCGCCGATACGCTGTCGTGCTACGACCCGCCCGCGCCCTTGACGCTCGATGCCGTGCTGGCGGTCGACGGCGAAGCGCGAAGGATCGCGGGCGAACGAGTAGAGGATTGCGTCGCTTGATCCATAATCCGGGCTTTCTCTTCACCGTCATGGCGTTCGCGCTCGTCATCGGGCCGCTGATTTTCGTCCATGAAATGGGCCATTATCTTGCCGGGCGCCTGTTCGGCACCAAGATTGATGCCTTCTCGATCGGCTTTGGCCCGGAGGTTGCGGGCTGGACCGATCGACGCGGCACGCGCTGGAAGCTCAGCGCCTTCCCGCTCGGCGGCTATGTGAAATTCGCCGGCGACATGAATGCGGCGAGCGAACCCGATCCGGCGTGGCTCGAACTGCCGGCCGAGGAACGGGCGATGACCCTGCCGGGCAAGCCGGTGTGGCAGCGCGCGATCATCGTCGCGGCGGGGCCGGTCGTGAACCTGTTGCTCGCCGTGTTGATCGTCTCCTGTTTCGTCTATGTTCGTGGCGAAGACGTTACGCCGGCGCAGGTCGGCAAAGTCGTCACCGGCAGCGCCGCTGCTTCCGCTGGATTAGCGCCAGGCGACCGCATCCTCGCCTTGGGCGGAAGGGCGGTTGATACATATGGCGACATGGCTGATTTCACTCAGTTACGTCCAGGCGAGCCGATCACGATCGATTTCGTGCGCGCAGGCGTTGCCAGACAGGTCAGGGCGACGCTTGGCGCCGTTATTCTGAAGGACAAGTTCGGCAACAGCGCGAGGGTCGGTCAGCTGGGAATCGGGCCAGTACAGCCGGTGGCGCGGCCGGTCAGCCTTATCGCAGCGCCGATCGTCGCTGTGCGTATCGTGCGCGAAATCATTACGGGGCAGATCGACGCCATCGGCCAGATCATCGTTGGCAAGCGTTCGGTCAAGGAACTCGGCGGCCCGATCAAGATCGCACAATATTCCGGCCAGCAGTTCAGCTTGGGGCCTGAGGCGGTGATCGGGTTCATCGCGATGATTTCGATTAATCTGGGATTCATCAACCTGTTGCCAATCCCCATGCTTGATGGTGGACACCTGCTCTTTTATGCGATCGAGGCGGTGCGGCGGCGTCCGGTGGAGCCGAATGTCCAGGAATGGGCGTTTCGCGGCGGCCTCGCCGCGATCCTCGCGCTAATGCTGTTGGTGACGTTCAACGATCTCGGTTCATTCGGTCTGTGGAAGCTCACCGGGTTGATCGGTTGACGTGGTTGAGGCAGGGCTGGCGCGCCCGCGAATTTTCTCCGATTGGGGTGGCATAGTGACGATCAAGGTTTCCACGTTCGGCGCCCGCGCCACCGCCCTGTTGCTCGGGGGGACGATGCTGGCCGGCGTGCCGGTTGCCGCCTGGGCGCAGACGGCACCGGCAAGTCCTGCGGCGGTGACGCCCGCGCCGGTCGCTGCCGCGCTGCCCACGCCGCCGGTGGCGCGTGTCATCAAGTCGCTGCGCGTCGAAGGCTCGCAGCGGATCGAGGCGGAAACGGTGCTGTCCTACACCAAGCTGCGTGTCGGCCAGGCCTATTCGAACGAGACGCTCGATCAGGCGATCAAGGATCTCTATGCCAGCGACCTGTTCGCCGACGTGTCGATCAACGGCGCTTCGTCGGGCGAGATCGTGCTGCGCATCCGCGAGAACCCGATCATCAACCGCATCGTCTTCGAGGGCAACAAGCGCCTGAAGGAAGACAAGATCCGCAAGGAGATCAAGCTCGCGCCGCGACAGATCTTCACGCGCACCGCCGTCCGCCAGGACGTCGCACGGATCATCGAGCTGTATCGCCGCCAGGGTCGCTTCGCGGCGTCGATCGAGCCCAAGATGGTCGCACTCGACCAGAATCGTGTCGACATCATCTTCGAGGTCAATGAAGGGCCGAAGTCGAAGGTCCGCCAGATCAACATCCTCGGCAACGAGGTGTTTTCGGACAGCAAGATCCGCGAGCAGATGGCGACCAAGGAAGCGCGCCTCAGCCGCATCCTGAGTTCGAGCACGAGCTACGATCAGGATCGCCTCGCCTATGACCAGCAGAAGCTGCGCCAGTTCTACCTGACGCAGGGTTATGCCGATTTCCGCGTCACCTCGGCGGTTGCCGAGCTTACGCCGGACAAGAAGGACTTCATCATCACCTATGTGGTGGAGGAGGGTAAGCGCTACAAATTCGGCGATGTGACGGTCGACAGCGACATTCGAGATTTCGACAACAAGAGGCTCGCGGCGAGCCTCGGGATCATCAAGGGCAGCTGGTACAACGCCAAGAAGGTCGAGGATTCGGTCGATGCGCTGAACCAGTCGGCCGGCCTGTTCGGTTATGCCTTCACTGATACGAGCCCCGAATTCCAGCGCGACCCCGACACGCTGACGATGTCGATCAACTTCCACATCGCGCAGGCGCAGCGGACCTATGTCGAGCGCATCAACATCAACGGCAACACCCAGACGCAGGACAAGGTAATCCGGCGCGAGATCCGCATTGCCGAGGGTGACGCGTTCAACAGCTTCCAGGTCAAGCGTTCACAGGACCGCATCAACTCGCTCGGCTTCTTCCAGGACAAGTTCGAGATCAAGCAGGTGCCGGGATCTTCGCCCGACCGCGTCGTGCTCGAGGCGAATGTCGAGGAGAAATCGACCGGCGAACTGTCGCTGTCGGCCGGTTTCTCGAGCCTCGAGAAATTCATCATCCAGGCCTCGATCACGCAGCACAATTTCCGCGGCAAGGGCCAGGAGTTGCGCGCCAGCGTCAATTATTCGACCTATTCCAAGTCGATCGAGCTCGGCTTTACCGAGCCTTATCTGTTCGACCGCAACATCGCGATCGGCGGCGACATTTTCCGGCGCGACTACAACGCGTTCAATTATGTCGGCGATCAGCGCCAGACGACCTATCAGCAGGTTTCGACCGGTTTCCAGGTTCGCGCCGGTATTCCGCTGACCGAATATTGGCAGCTCGCGGCGCGTTACGGCCTTACCTATGATCAGGTCACGCTCGATCAGAACAGCTATTACACCAATGGTGTGTGCGATCCGCTCAAGGCCGGACGTTATCTGTGCGAGGCGATCGGCAATCGCTGGACGTCGTCGATCGGCTATTCGCTGATCTTCGACAGCCTCAACAACCGCCTGCGGCCGACCGCGGGCCAACGCTTCGTGTTCAGTCAGGATCTCGCGGGGCTTGGTGGCGACGTGAAATATGTCCGGACGCGCTTCGAGGGATCGAAATTCTTCAACGCCGGCCATGGCTTCATCTTCTCGGCCAATCTCGAAGGCGGCTACATCAAGTCGCTCGAAGGCAGCAAGGCGCCGGGCGTTGACGGTATCCGCATCACCGACCGCTTCTATCTCGGCGAGCCGGATTTCCGCGGTTTCGACATTCGCGGCGTCGGCCCGCGCGTGACGCGCGCCAATTATACGACGGATACGGCAGGCAACCAGGTGCCGGTGACCGACAAAACCCAGATCGCCGACGATGCGCTGGGTGGCCGTGCCTATTATCTCGGCCGGATCGAGATGGAAATTCCGCTCGGCTCCGGTGCTCATGAACTCGGCCTGCGTCCGTCGATCTACATCCAGGCCGGCGCGCTGTTCGGAATCACCAGGCCGCAGCCAACCGCGACCTTCCCGATCTTTATTGATCCGGTCACCGGAAAGCAGACAATCCTGCCGATAACTGATCGACCAGTATTCGACGGTTCTGGTCGACAACTATTCGTTGTGCCGAGAAGCGACGCGACTACTCCGGAACAGGCAACGACCTGTCAAATCGGCTATTCATCGGTAAGCGGAGGTACATGCGTCGGTACCTCTATTAACACTCCGTACCCCAATTCGATCGCGCCGTTCAAGGAGACCTTCATCGGCGATTCCGCGAGGCCGCGCCTCTCGGTTGGTGCGGGCGTTAACTGGAATTCACCGTTCGGGCCGCTGCGTATCGATCTTGCTTATGCCCTGCTCCACGACAAGGGCGACGATACGAAGCTCATCACTTTCAACGTAGGGACACAATTCTGATGAAGACCACTATCAAGCTGTTGCTGGCCGGTGCCGTGATCGCGCCCGTGGCCTTGTTCGCGGCGATGCCCGCGACCGCACAGGCCGTCGCCGTCGCCGATCCGGAAGGCGCGATTGCCGCGAGCAAGGCGTTTACCGCCGCCAATGCGCAGATCCAGACGACCTTCAAGGCGTCGCTCGATCAGGCGCAGGCGCGTCGTGCTGCTATTCAGGCCGAGTTGAAGCCGCTCTACGAGGTACTCGACTCCAATCATGACGGTCAGCTGAGCCAGCCGGAAATCGATGCCGCCAACCAGGCAAAGCGCCCGGAACTGGCCTCGATCCAGGCCAAGCAGGCCGCGGCGCAGGCTGAACTCGCCCGCCTCGAAGGTCCGGCGACGCGCGCGCAGCAATATGCCGTCGAGCAGATTTCCGCCAAGCTTCAGCAGGCGATCACGTCGGCCATGGCGAAGCGCGGCACCAATGTGCTGCTGAAGCCGGCCGCCGTTTTCACCGCCCAGGGCCAGGGCGATCTGACCCCGGCGATCACCGCCGAACTCGACACGCTGGTGCCGAGCGTCAGCATCACGCCGCCCGCCAATTGGCAGCCGGGTCAGCAGCAGGCGGCACCGGGCGCGGCGCCGACGGCGCCGGCCGCCCCCGCCACTGGCCGTCGTCCCCAGGGCCGGTGAGCGAAGTCGAAGCGGTAACGTCGCTTGGCCCGCTCGATATCGGGCGGGTCATGGCGGCGTTGCCACATCGCTATCCGATGTTGCTGGTCGATCGCGTCGAGGAGCTGATCCTCGACCGTTCGATCGTCGCGATCAAGGCGGTGACGATCAACGAGGGCTTCTTCCAGGGGCATTTCCCCGGACGCCCGATCATGCCCGGCGTGCTGATCGTCGAGGCGCTCGCGCAGGCCGCCGGCGTGCTCGCGGTAGAATCGCTCGGGCTCGCCGGTTCTGGCAAGCTCGTTTATTTCATGGCGATCGACGGGGCGAAGTTTCGCAAGCCGGTCGAACCCGGCGTGTTGCTGCGGCTCGAAGTCGAATTCGTCCAGAAACGGTCGAGCGTGTGCAAGTTCGCCGGTCGCGCGACGATCGACGGGCAACTCGCGGCTGAGGCCAATTTCACCGCGATGATCGCCGACCCGCCCAAGGCGTGATGCGATGAACATTGCGCGCCATGCCACCCGGGTTTTTCTGCTCGGGGGCGTTGGTGCGCTATTGGGCGGCGCCACGGCGCCTGGCACGAGCAAGGACTGGTACCGCATTACCGTCGCCGACGGCAGCGTGATCGGTGCCGCATCGCACGAGATTTCGCGTGACGGGGCCGGCACGACGATCACCGATGTGCAGGACATCAGCCTGATCGAGTCGCATCATGGTGCGATGGCGTTGCACCAGCAGCGCGTCGAGCGGCGCGACGCCACCGGCCATACGCTTTCGATCATCGACAAGAGTCGCAGCGGCGATGCGACAACCGAGACGTCGATGCAGATCGCCGGGGACGTCGCGCGCATCACCCGCCGCACCGGTGCGGGAGAGCGTCACGTAACGATCCCTTTGCCGCCGGGCGTCCGACTCGATGATGGCGATGGGCTATTGAACGATTGGGACATGGCGCGTGACCGCGTCTTGGCATTCGATCAACTGGACATCGGCTCGATGGCGATCGAGCACGTCGTACTCGAGCGGGTGTCGGGAGTTCAGCACGAAGCCGGCGGATCGATCGCGGTCATGCGTCGCCATTATGACGGAGACCAGCTCCGTGCCGTGGCGCGATTGTTGCTCGACGAACGGCACCAAATCATTGCCGTGACCCATCCGATGTTCGGTACCCGGATCACGCTGCATGCGACCGATCGGAACATCGCGCAGCAACCGCATCCCCCCCTGCGGATCGATCTGGAGATGGCGGTTGCCTCACCGTTTCACATCTCCATCGTCGCGATGCGTGGGCATATTCGGTATCGCTTTCGCTTCGCTGACGGAATGCGGTTCCTGCCGCCCCAGACCGGCGAGCAGCGCGTGACGATGACGGAAGAAGGGGCGACCGTGGATGTCTGCAACGACTGTGGCCCCGGGCTCGCAAGCGACGCCGCGGCGTTGAGCGCGGCGCGCCAGCCGACAACGTGGCTGCAAAGCGACAACGCCGTGCTGCGCGACCTGGCGGCGCCCGTTGTCGGAATGAACGTATCGGACGGACGCAAGATGGCGCTTCTCGCGACCAGGGCGCGACGACGTTTGTCGAAGCTAGACCCATGGGGGCATTATTCGGCGCTCGACGCGTTGAAGCGCGGCGCCGGCGACTGCACCGAGGATGCCGTCGTGCTCGCCGCGTTGGGGCGCGCTGTCGGCATACCGACCAAGGTGGTCAATGGCCTGGCCTATGTGCGCGGTGAATTTCACGGCGAACGCAATGCCTTTTTGCCGCATAGTTGGACAATCGCCTGGGTCGACGGCGCGTGGCGCAGTTTCGACATGTCGCTCGACGGGTTCGATGCCACGCATATCGCGCTGACGGTCGGCGACGGGGACGCGCGATCGGTATTGGCGGTTGGTGCATTGGCCAGCCTGCTCGTGTGGCAGGACATGGCCGAGGTGCGGGCGGCGCCGTAAGCGGAGCGGGAGCGGGTTCAGTCGCGCTTTTGACGCGGTTCCGGCGATTCCCTGGGCCCGGCAGTCGCGACGGCCGCCGTCACGCGTGCCGACAGCGCCGGTGCCGTCGCGCGTTCATAGACCACCGGCAGTTCGGGCCGGCTGTGATCGTCGACCTCGATCATCTCGGCCTGGTCGGGTTGGCGGACGCCGCCGACGATGATCTCCATCTCGTCGCCAGGGCAGGCGGCAAAAGCCGGCGTCGCTACGCTTGCCAGGGCGATCGCCGCGAGCGCGGGTCGCAGCGGGAGACGATAGGAAACGCAGATGTCACCCCGGCACCCTGCCAGCAACGCCTTGCGCCCGGCGTCGTCCATATCGGTAAGGTCGAAGACGGTACGCTGACACATACGGCAAAAACCACCATCCATCACGGTGGCGAGCCGGTCCTTATAGGGGCAGGGGCTGGTGATGCGCGGAAACACGGCCATGGCGGGCTCCTCAATACGCGCAATTCTATCGTCAACCTGGGCGCCTGTCGAGGTCGGTCGCGCCCACCGCCGGTTGCGCACGACCCGGTGCTCTGCTAGGGGCCGCGCCTTCGCCGCTGGTCGGAAACCAGTGGCATATCGAAGGAATATGACGTGAAGAAAGATATTCACCCCGATTATCACATGATCAAGGTCCAGATGACCGACGGCACCGTGTTCGAGACGCGCTCGACCTGGGGCAAGGAAGGCGATCTGATGACGCTCGACATCGATCCGCTGGCGCATCCGGCCTGGACCGGCGGGCGCGGCACGATGCTTGACGCGGGCGGCCAGGTGGCACGCTTCAACAAGCGCTTTGGCGGCCTTACGCTGAAGAAGTGAGATCGGGGCAAGGCGCCGTCGTTAACGGCGCCTTAGCCATCCCGATCTAAGCTGCCGGCATGCAAGCCAGGCAGACCAACATCTCATCCGAATATGAACCGGCGGTGGTCAACCGCCGGCGTGCGCCGCGTGCGCCGGTGTCGCTCGATGCCAAGCTCGGACGCGGCGGGCTCGATCGCACCTTGTGCCGCATCGTCGACCTGTCGCAGCAGGGTGCGCGCATCCGCAGCTATTCCGCGCTGCGCAAGGACCAGGTGATCTGGCTCACGCTCCCCGGTGTCGGACAGGTCGCCGCGACGGTTAAATGGGCCGACGATTTCGAAGCCGGCTGCCTGTTCCGCGAGCCGCTTGCCGAGCACATCTTCGAGACGTTGGTCGACGTGGGCGGCGTCTGACCGCACTGCAGGAGCAATTGGCGGAGAGGGTGGGATTCGAACCCACGGTGAGCTTGCACCCACGGCGGTTTTCAAGACCGCTGCCTTAAACCACTCGGCCACCTCTCCGCGCAAAACGCGCATAGGGGCGACGGGCCATTTCGTGCAAGAGGCGCGACCATAAGGGGTTCATGTCGCCGGGGTGCTGTGGCACAGTCGTCACATGCAGGGATTCTCGCGCAGAATGAGACAGGTTGGCAACGTCGCACTGGCGATGGTCGCACTGTGCTGCGTCGGAGGTTCGGCGTCGGCGCAGGACGAGAGCGATTTTCAGGCCTATCTCGCGACGCTGCGGGCGCAGTCACAGGCGGCCGGGGTCACGCGTGGGACGATCGATACCGTGTTTCCGACATTGACGCTCAATACGCGCGTCGTGCAGCTCGATCGTGCCCAGCCCGGCAGCGATCCCAACGCGCCGCCGCCCAATTTCGAGCCCTATCGCGTGTCGCACATCGACGCTGCGCGGATCAGCCGTGGCCGACAGGCCTATCAGGCGCAACGCTATCGCCTGCAGCGCATTGAACAGCAGACCGGCGTGCCCGAATCGATCATGGTCGCGATCTGGGGCAATGAGACCAATTACGGCACCTTCATGGGAAATTTCGACATTCCCCGCGCGCTCGCGTCGCTCGCCTATGACGGGCGCCGCCGCGAGCTGTTCGCCAGCGAATTTGTCGATTCGCTCAAGATGATCGATCGCGGGGTGCCGGCGGAACGGCTGAAAGGGAGTTGGGCCGGCGCGATGGGCGGCCCGCAATTTTTGCCGTCGATCTATCTGCGACTCGCACGCGACGGTGATGGCGACGGCCGCGCCGACATCTGGACCAGCGATGCCGACACGCTCGCCTCGATCGCCAATTATTTCGCCAATGCCGGGTGGCGGCCTGGCCAACCCTGGGGCCTCGCCGTGAGTGTGCCGCCGGGCTTCGACCGCAGCCAGATCACCAACCGCCTGCTGTCGCCGCGTTGCGCCAAGGTGTTCGCGCGACACAGCGGCTGGAAGACGATGGCCGAGTGGCGTGCGCTGGGCATGGCGCCGGTTTCGCGTGCCTGGCCCGGGGACACGGTGCTGGCAACGTTGATCGAACCCGACGGACCGGGCAAGACGGCCTATCTGCTGACCGGGAATTATCGCGTGATCCTCGATTATAACTGCTCGAATTTCTACGCTTTGGCGGTTGGCCTGTTGTCCGATGCGGTCGTGCAATAGCCATGACAGCGACAATCATCATGCTTGCCGCGCTGGCGGCACAGGCGACACCCGCCCGCCCGTCACCGGGCGTGTCCGAATCGCCCGTCGCGCGGATGCCGGTATCGTCGCTCGACGGAGCGCCGCCGCCCGACCTGCCGCAGGGTGCGGGGCCGCGAGGGACCTCAGGCGAGCAACGCTATGATGCGACAGGTTATGCCAGTGTAGCCGAACGCGACGGCGATCCGACGGCGATCACCGTAGCCGGCGACGGCGTGGCGCAGGGAAGCTTCGTCGAGATCACCGCGCTCGACAGCGGCAAGACGATCATCGCCCTGGTCAGCGGCCATGGCAGCGGCGATGGGATTATCGACCTTTCGCCGGCCGCGGCGCGATCGCTGGGCGTCGATCGCGGGCCCGCCGCCGTGCGCGTCCGCAACGTGACCCCGATACCGCAGGATCAGGTTGCGCTGCGCAGTGGCCGCGCCGCCTCACCGCGGATCGACGCGCCGCAGACGCTGCTCGTTGCGCTGCGCAAGCGGTTGCCAGCGGCTGCGCCATCGCGTCCGACCAGGCGCCCGTTGCCGCCAACGCGGCCGATGCCTCAGGCTGGCGCATCCTATCCCTTGCCTGCCGACGCCGCTCAGCCCGAGCCGGCACCGGTCCCGCCACGGCGCCCCGGGGCCAGCTACGCGCCGCCGCGCGGCCAGATGGCACCGGCCACCTCGGGCTGGTACGTTCAGGTCGCCGCGCTGTCGTCGCTGGCGCGCGCCCAGGCGCTGGTCGGCAGCCTTGGCGGTGGACGCGTGGTATCGAGCGGCGGCGTCCACCGCGTCCAGATCGGACCCTATGGCAATGCCGCGACCGCCACGCAGGCGCGTGACGATGCGGCGCGACGCGGCTATGCCGGCGCCCGCGTCGTGCATGACTGATGCGCCATGACGACCTTGCACTCTCCCCCCAAGCGTAAAGACGGACCCGCCCCGATGAAGAAATTGCTCGCCGCCACCGCCCTGTCGCTCGGCCTGGCGGTCCCCGGCATGGCCGCCGCGCCGACCTTCGATACGCCCGCGCCGGTCGCCTTCATGGTCGACACCTCCTCGGGCGCTGTGCTCTTCGCCAAGGATGCCGACCGCCGCATGCCGCCCGCGTCGATGGCCAAGATGATGACCGTCTATGTCGCCTTCGACCTGATCAAGCAGGGCAAGCTCAAGCTGAGCCAGGAGATCGAGGTCCAGCCCGAGACGTGGCGCAAATGGCATTCGCAGGGTTCGACGATGTTCCTCGGCGTCGGCGAGAAGCCGACGGTTGCCGATCTGCTCAAGGGCATCGTCACGCTGTCGGGCAATGACGCGTGCGTCGTGCTCGCCGAGGGGATTTCCGGGACCGAGGAAGCGTTCGTCACGCAGATGAACCAGAAGGCCGCCGATCTGGGCCTGACCAACAGCCATTTCGGCACGTCGAACGGTTGGCCCGACAATGGCGTGACCTATGTCACCGCGCGCGACCTCGCCAAGCTCGCCACCGCGACGATCAACGACTTCCCCGATATGTACCGGCAGTTCTACTCGCTGCGCAATTTCACCTGGGGCAAGACGCTGGGTGGCGGCAACCCGATCAGCCAGGACAATCGCGACCCGTTGCTCGGCAAGGTCGCCGGCGCCGACGGCCTCAAGACCGGCCATACCGAAGAGGCCGGCTATGGTTTCACCGGCTCGGCGAAACAGGGCGACCGGCGGCTGGTACTGGTGCTTGCCGGGCTTGGCAGCGCCGGACAGCGCATCGACGAGTCGGTCAAGTTCATGAACTGGGGCTTCCGCGCGTGGCAGGCCAAGCTGGTCGTCGCCAAGGGCAAGCTGGTCGATACCGCCGAGGTGCAGCTCGGCAGCGCCAACCATGTCGGGCTGATCGCGCCGGAAAATCTCAACGTTACCCTGCCGGGCGGCGCGACCCCCGACCTGCAGGGCAGGGTCGTCTATGACGGGCCGATCAAGGCGCCGATCAAGGCCGGACAACACATCGCCGACCTCGTCATCACCACGCCCGACATGCAGCCTCAGCGCGTGCCACTGGTCGCGGCCGAGGACGTGCCGCTGGCCGGATTCTTCGGTCGCGCCTGGGCCGGCCTGAAGGGGCTGTTTGGCGGGTGACACGCGGGCGCTTCATCTCGCTGGAAGGCGGCGAGGGGGCGGGCAAGTCTACCCAGGCGAAGCGACTGGCCGCCGCGCTGGGCGCGCGCGGTATCGCGACGCTCGTCACGCGTGAGCCCGGCGGCAGCGAAGGCGCCGAGGCGATTCGCGGGCTGCTGATGCAGGGTGCGGTGACGCGCTGGAGCCCGCACAGCGAGGCATTGCTGTTCGCCGCCGCGCGCGCCGACCATGTCGAGAAGCATATCAATCCGGCGATCGGTGCCGGGACCTGGGTGATCTGCGACCGTTTCGTCGATTCGTCGCGCGCCTATCAGGGCGTGGCGGGTGGGATCGACGATGCCGCCGTGCTGGCGCTGCATGCCTTTGGTTCGCGCGGGCTGCTGCCCGATCGCACCTTCGTGCTCGAGCTCTCGCCCGAACAGGGGCGCGCGCGCGCCGCAGTTCGTGACGGCGCCGGTGCCGACCGCTTCGCCGCGCGCGGGGAGCGCTTCCATGCCGATGTTGCGGCGGCGTTCCGGCGTTTCGCCACCGCGGAGCCGGAGCGCTTCCGGATGATCGATGCCGGTGGATCGGCGGATGACGTCACGGAGAAGCTGCTCGTCGGTCTCGGCGACCTGCTGCCATGACGGTCCTGCCGCTCGGTAACGAGGCCGCGCACGACGTCTTTGCCGCGGCGATGGCCAGCGGCGTGCTGCACCATGCCTGGCTGTTCGCGGGGCCGCTGGGGGTGGGCAAGGCGAGTTTCGCGCGAGCGGCGGCGCTGCGCATGCTGGTGGAGGGTGCCTCGCCCGGTACGCTGCCGCCCGGGTTCGACGTGCCCGAGCAGGACCGGACGCGCTCGCTGATCAATGCCGGGTCGCATCCCGACTATCGCGAAATGGCGCGCCTGCCCAAGGACCCCGACAAGCCCGGACAGGACCTCGCCCGCAGCATCTCGATCGCCCAGGTGCGTGCGCTCCAGCCGATGTTCGCGACGACACCGTCGATGTCGTCAAGGCGTGTGGTGCTGATCGATGCGATCGACGATCTCGAGCGCGGCGGGGCGAACGCGTTGCTCAAGAATCTCGAAGAGCCGCCGCAGGGGACGATCTTCCTGCTGATCAGCCACGCGCCGGGGCGCTTGTTGCCGACGATCCGCTCGCGCTGCCGGCTGCTGCGCTTCGAGGCGCTCGGCGACGATGCCATGACGTCAATCCTTCACGAACGCCTGCCAAAGGCGGATGCGGCCGAGATTGCCGCGCTGGTTCGGGCGGGCGAGGGCTCGCCCGGGCGCGCGCTGGGTTATGCCGGTCTCGATCTCGGCGCGCTCGACGATGCGCTGGCGGCGATCGCGCGCGACGGCGACGAAGGCAACAAGCGGCGTGGCGCGCTGGCGCGGTCGCTGGCGCTCAAGGCGGCGCAGCCGCGCTACGAGGCGTTTCTCGATCGCGTGCCGGCATTCATCGCCGGCGCGGCGCGGACACGGCAGGGGCCGGCGCTGCGCACCGCGCTCGACAGCTATGACGCGGCGCGCAGCCTGGCGGCGAGCGCGCGCGGCTTGTCGCTCGATCCGCAGGGCACGGTGTTCGAGATGGCCGGGCTGGTCGCCCGGCTGGCGGGGCGGGGTTGATCGCTGGCCGGTTCGGCATTGCCGCTGACAAGCGTTGCCGTCGGCGCGTTTCGATCTTACCAGCCACGCATGGCCGAACCTTATTACATCACCACCGCAATCAGCTATCCCAATGGCCGGCCGCATATCGGCCATGCCTATGAGGCGGTCGCCGCCGATGCGATCGCGCGCTTCCACCGCCAGGCCGGGCGCGACGTGCGCTTCCAGACCGGTACCGACGAGCACGGCCTGAAGATGATGCAGACGGCGCGCGACCGTGGCGTCGAGACGCGCGCACTAGCTGACGAGATGTCAGGCTATTTCAAGGTGATGGATGATCGCCTGAATATTTCCTATGATCGCTTCATCCGCACCGTCGAACCTGATCATCACGCCGCAAGCGTGGCGATCTGGGAGGCGATGGCGGCGGCCGGCGATCTGTATCTCGATCGCTATGAGGGCTGGTATTCGGTCCGCGACGAGGCGTTCTACGACGAGAAGGAACTGGTCGACGGGGAAGGGGGGGCAAAGCTGTCGCCGCAGGGCACTCCGGTGGAGTGGACCGCCGAAGAGACGTGGTTCTTCCGCCTGTCGAAATATCAGCAACCTTTGCTCGACCTCTATGCCGCGCAGCCCGACTTCATCCGGCCCGAGGCACGCCGCAACGAGGTGATGCGCTTCGTCGAGGGTGGCCTGTCCGACTTGTCGGTGTCGCGCACCAGCTTCGACTGGGGGGTGAAGGTACCGGGCAGCCCAGGCCATGTGATGTATGTCTGGGTCGATGCGCTGACCAATTATCTTACCGGCGTCGGTTACCCCGACGATCAGGCGATGATGGCGCGATACTGGCCGGCGGATGTGCATATCATCGGCAAGGATATCGTGCGTTTTCATGCCGTTTACTGGCCCTGCTTCCTGATGTCCGCGAACTTGCCGCTGCCGCGCCAGGTGTTCGGGCACGGCTTCCTGCTCAACCGCGGCGAGAAGATGTCGAAGTCGCTCGGCAACGTCACCGACCCGATCGCGCTGATCGACCATTTCGGGGTCGATGCGGTGCGCTATTTCCTGTTGCGCGAAGTCAGCTTCGGGCAGGACGGGAGCTATTCGGCCGAGGCAATCGTCACGCGCTGCAACGCCGATCTTGCCAACAATCTCGGCAATCTCGCGCAGCGCAGCCTGTCGATCATCGCCAAGAATTGCGACGGGCACGTGCCGGCCGCTGGTGAACGAACCGTGGCCGAGGATGCGCTTATCGCCAGCGTCGACGCAGCCGAGGCCGGCATGCGGTCGGCAATGGCAGAACTGGCAATCCACAGTGCGCTCGAGGCGGTGTGGGCGGCGGCGCGCGAGGCCAACCAGTATTTCGCCGAGCAGGCGCCGTGGAGCGTGCGCAAGACCGATCCAGTGCGCGCCGACACGATCCTGTATTATGCGGTCGAGGCGATCCGGCGGATCGCTATCATGGCGCGCTGGGCAATCCCGGCCAGTGCGGACCAGCTTCTGGATCTGCTCGGGCAGGCGGCCGATGCGCGCGACTTCGTCGCACTGGCGACCCCGATCGTCTCGGGCACGGCGTTGCCGGCGCCGAGCGGCGTCTTTCCCCGGCTCGAGCTCCCGGCCGAGGTGGCGGCCTGATGCTCGCCGACAGCCATTGCCATCTTAATTACAAGGGATTGGTCGAGCGCCGCGACGAGGTGCTCGCCCATGCGCGCGCGCGCGGCGTCACCGCGATGCTGAATATTGCGACGCGCGAAAGCGAATGGGACGATGTCGTCGCGACGGCCGAACAGGAACCGGATGTGTGGGCGACGGTCGGCATCCATCCGCACGAAGCCGACAAGCACCCCGATGTCGATACGGCGAAACTGGTCGGCCGTGCGGCGCATCCGCGCGTCGTCGGGATCGGCGAGAGCGGCCTCGATTATTATTACGATCATAGCGACCGCGACCGCCAGAAAGCGAGCTTTCGCTCGCATATCGCGGCAGCGCGCGAGACCGGGCTGCCGATTGTCGTCCACACCCGTGACGCAGAAGACGACACCGCTGCGATCCTGCGCGAGGAAATGGGGAAGGGGGCCTATCCCGGCGTGATCCATTGCTTTACCGCGAGCGAAGCCTTTGCCGATATCGCGCTCGACCTGGGTTTCTATATCTCGATCTCGGGTATCGTCACCTTCAAGAATGCGCGCGAGCTGCAGGCCACGGTGGCGCGGCTGCCGATCGAACGGCTGCTGATCGAGACAGATGCGCCCTTCCTCGCGCCGGTGCCGCATCGCGGGAAGCCGGGCGAGCCGGCCTTCGTCGCCGACACCGCGGCGTTCCTGGCCAATCTGCGCGGCGAACCGCTCGACGAACTGTGCAACCGCACGGCCGAGAATTTTCACGCACTGTTCGCCAAGACGCGGGCGTGAAGGTACGCATCCTCGGTTCGGGCACCTCGTCGGGCGTGCCGCGCATCGGCAACGATTGGGGCGAGTGCGACCCGACCGAACCGCGCAACCGGCGCACCCGCGCCTCGATCATGGTCGAGAGCGCGACGACGCGGATCCTCGTCGATACCAGCCCCGATCTGCGCGCGCAGCTGCTCGACGCCGATGTCGCGGCGTTTGATGCGGTGATCTGGACCCACGACCATGCCGACCACTGCCACGGCATCGACGATCTGCGACAGGTGTTCCACGCGACCGGCAAACCGCTGCGCGGCCTGGCGCGACCGGCGACGCGCGAATCGCTCGAAACGCGCTTCGGTTACGTCTTTCACGGGCGCGACGGTTATCCGCCAACGGTCGCGATGGAGGACCTGCCCGATGCGCTTACGATCGGCGACATCACGGTGCGCGTCGCCGACCAGCCGCACGGCAATATCACCTCCGCAGGATTGCGGTTCGAGTCGGAGCGCGGCACGATCGGCTATGCGACCGACCTGCACGACATGACCGACGCGATGCGATCGCTTTACGCCGGTCTCGATATCTGGATCGTCGACGCACTGCGTCGGCGACCGCATCCATCGCATCCCGATCTGCCGACGGCACTGACGTGGATCGCCGACCTCGCGCCGCAACGCGCCGCGCTCGTCCATATGGACCAGTCGATGGACTACGCTACATTATGTGCCGAACTGCCCGTCGGCGTCGAACCGGGTTATGACGGCCTCGAGATGATGCCATGAACGATCAACTGCCCAGCACCATCTATTACGGCATCTGGCTGGCGATCCTCGTCTCGGCCTTTGCGGTGCGCCGTGTGCCGCTGCGCTCGGGCCTCAAGATGGCGCTGGCCTGGGTCGGCATCTTCGCTGTCGTGCTGATGATCGCCAGCGGTCGTGAGCGCTATGCCGGTTGGTGGTCGAGCGCGCGCCAGATGATCGACGGCCCGGACCAGACCGTCGTCGGTGGCGCACTGCGCGTGCCGATGGATGCCAGCGGGAGCTTCTTCGTCACCGCGACGATCAACGGCGTCGAGCGGCGCATGCTGGTCGACAGCGGGGCATCGAGCACGACGATCAGCACCGAAACCGCGCGGGCGGCGAAGATCGACATCGAGCAAAGTCCGTTTCCGATCATTCTCAATACCGCCGGCGGTCCGATCACCGCGCGCGTCTCGACGATCCACAAGCTGGTGATCGGCCCGATTCAGGTCACCGATCTGACGGCCTATGTCACGCCGACGATCGGCGACACCGATGTCGTGGGCATGAATTTCCTGTCCCGGTTAAAGAGCTGGCACGTGGAAGGGCGCACCTTGCTCCTCCAGCCGCAATGATGAGTACATTTTACATAATGTATATTATCGAACTGAAGGATGGGGCAGGCCGGGGGAGCCCCCTGTCATGATATCGCGGCTCGTGGCGATCATGGCGCGGCTGCGCGATCCGGTCAGCGGCTGCGAATGGGACGTCGCGCAGGATTTCGCGACGATCGCGCCGTACACCATCGAGGAAGCCTATGAGGTCGCCGACGCGATCCAGCGTGGCGACATGGCCGACCTCAAGGATGAACTCGGCGATCTGCTGCTCCAGGTCGTGTTTCATGCGCGGATGGCCGAGGAAGCCGGTTTGTTCGCGCTGCCTGACGTCGTGACGTCGATCAGCGACAAGATGGAACGCCGCCACCCGCATATCTTTGGCGACCGGCCCGAAGGCGGTCATTATTTGTGGGAGCAGATCAAGGCCGAGGAACGTGCCGCCAAAACCACTTCTGGCGCCGGTGCGCTCGACGGCGTGGCGCTGGGCCTGCCCGCCTTGTTGCGTGCCGAGAAACTCCAGAAGCGTGCTGCGCGCACCGGTTTCGACTGGCCCGACGCTGAGGGCGCACGGGCCAAGGTCGATGAGGAAATCGCCGAGGTCGAGGCGGCCACCAATGCGGCCGAGCGCGAGGAAGAGATTGGCGACCTGCTGTTCGCGGTGGTCAACTGGGCGCGCAAGCTGGGTATCGATCCCGAAGCGGCGTTGCGCGCCGCCAACGGTAAATTCGAGAAGCGTTTCAAGGCGATGGAAGCCGTAGCGGGTAATGTGTTCGAGGCGCTCGACCTCGACGCCAAGGAAGCGCTGTGGCAGCAGGTCAAGCGGAACGGATCATGACCGCCATGCCCGATTTTCAGCTCGAGGCCTTCTTCTCGCGCTGGGAATTCGCGGCCCGCTATCACCTTACCGCGTCCGACGCCGAAACGCTGTCACTCGCAGAATTGCTCGATCTCGCATCTCCTGAGGATCGTGCGGCCTACGAAAACCTACGTCTGAGCTATACCGAGACCTTCGGCGCGCCCGACCTGCGCGACGCGATCGCCGCGACTTATGATCAGCGAACAGCGGCCGACATCCTGTGCTTCGCTGGCGCCGAGGAAGGCATCTACGCCGCGATGCGGGTCATGCTGAGCGCGGACGACCATGCGATTGTCGTGACACCCAATTATCAGGCGGCCGAGACGGTGCCGCTGGCGATCTGTGCGGTGACCGGCGTGCCGCTCGATCCCGAGCAGGGCTGGACTTTGGACATCGACCGCGTCGCGGCGGCAATCCAACCGGAAACCCGGCTGGTTTCGATCAACTTTCCGCACAACCCGACCGGCAAGATCCTCGAGCGTGACCGCTTCGATGCCCTGATCGACCTTTGTCGCAAGCACGGCCTGTGGTTGTTCAGCGACGAAGTCTATCGTCCGCTGGGTCGCGAGGGTGTCAGCCACCTGCCCCAGGTCGCGGATGTTTACGAGCGCGGGCTCTCGCTCGGCGTAATGTCCAAAGCCTATGGCCTGCCGGGGTTGAGGATTGGCTGGATCGCCTGCGCCGACCGCGAACTGCTCGGCCGGCTCGAACGCTACAAACACTATCTGTCGATCTGCAATGCCGGGCCGTCCGAGCGCCTTGCGCTTATCGCGCTCAAGGCGCGCGCGCCGATCCTCGCCCGCAACTGCGCGCTGGTGACGCGCAATCTCGCGCTGTTCGACACCTTTTTCGCCGAGCGGCCGGACCTCTTCTCGTGGCAAAGGCCCGACGGGGGATGCGTCGGCTATCCCCGCTATCTCGGGACCGACGGTGTCGGTGCCTTCGCGGAACGGCTGGTCGAGGAAGCGGGCGTATTGGTGCTGCCGTCGGACATTTACCGCTCAGCTTTGGGCCCTACCCCGCACGACCGCTTTCGCGTCGGCTTTGGTCGCGCCGGGATCGAGGCGGGCCTGACCGCCTTTCGAACGCATCTCGCAAAACACTATTAAATATCTGATAATGCGATGTAAAATCTACAAAGTACGTTGCTTGAACCGTTCGTAGTCGCGCTCGGTCATGCGTACCTCGTAGATGACCTGATCGTTGCCGGTTTCATGGCTGAGGACCTCGCCATGCTGGTGGAGCCAGGCGGCACCCGCGCCATCCGATTGGTCGATCGCGATATGGTAGCGACGATGCGCCTCGGTGAGCAGCGCGGCGACGGTTTCGATCAGTTTGTCGATCCCCTCCCCCGTAATCGCCGAGAGCGTCACGACATCGTCGCGACCGACGGCTTGCGCCAGCGCGTCCTCGCGCGCCTCGCCGTGCAGCAGGTCGAGCTTGTTCCACGCCTCGATCCGCGGCGTCGTGTCGGCCACCCCGATCTCGCGCAGCACCTTCTCGACATCGTCGCGCTGCGCCTTGCTGTCGGGATGCGCGATATCGCGGACATGGATCAGCAGGTCGGCCGAGACTACTTCCTCCAGCGTCGCCTTGAACGCCGCGACGAGTTGGGTCGGCAGTTCGGAGACGAAACCCACCGTGTCGGACAGGATCGCCTTGTCGATCCCGGGCAGCGAAATCTGCCGCAAGGTCGGGTCGAGCGTGGCGAACAGCAGATTTTCCGCCATGACGTCAGCACCGGTCAAGCGATTGAACAGCGTTGATTTTCCGGCGTTGGTGTAACCGACCAGCGCGATCACCGGCCAGGGCGCGCGCTGGCGCCGCTCACGGTGCAGGCCGCGCGTGCGGCTGACTTGGTCGAGTTCCTTGCGCAGCCGCGCCATGCGGTCGCGGATCAGGCGACGGTCGGCCTCGATCTGCGTCTCACCCGGGCCGCCGAGGAAGCCAAAGCCACCGCGCTGGCGTTCGAGATGGGTCCAGCTGCGCACCAGCCGGCCAGCCTGATAATCGAGATGCGCGAGTTCGACTTGGAGGCGGCCCTCGGCGGTCGCAGCGCGTTCGCCGAAGATTTCGAGGATCAGCCCGGTACGGTCGATCACCTTGGCACCGAGCGCGGTTTCGAGATTACGCTGCTGCACCGGGGTCAGCGACGCGTCGAACACCACCAGATCCGCTTCTTCCATCCGGACGGTCGCGGCCAGCGCCTCGGCCTGGCCGCTGCCGATCAGCGTTGCCGGCTTGGGCGCACGGACACGGATGGCGACTTTGTCGGCCACAGTAATGCCAATCGCCTCGGCTAGCCCGGCGGTTTCGGCAAGACGCGCATCGGCGTCGCGCGCCGCATCGCCCTGGTCGGGCAGGACGATGACGGCGCGCGCACCGCGCGCGAATTCACCACGATCGCGTTCAAATCCTGTGGTCAATCGTCATCCGAACCAGCTGATTCTTCAGCAAGATTGAGGGGGTGCGCCGGCTGGATCGTCGACACGGCATGCTTGTAGACGAGCTGCGACATGCCTTCGCGCTGCAGCAGCATGCAAAACAGGTCGAACGCCGCAATATGGCCCTGCAGCATCACGCCGTTGACCAGGAACATGGTGACATTGTCGTTCGACTTGCGCACCGCGTTGAGGAAAATCTCCTGCAGCAAGGGTTGCTTCTTCTGAGCCTCGCCGACCATGTCGATGATCGCCGCGACATCGACCGCGCTCGATGGCATGATGGTCGAGATGGCGTGTTTGTAGATCAGCTGCGACTGGCCATCGCGGCGCAACAGCACCGAGAAATTGTCGAACCAGGTGACAATCCCCTGCAGCTTCACGCCCTTGACGAGGAACATCGTCACGGGGGTCTTCGAGCGGCGCAGGGCGTTGAGGAAGAGGTCTTGCAGCGAGGTCTGCTTGTCGGCCATCGGTCGATCCTTTGTTCTTGGCGGCATATAGCCGCTGTGCGCCGTTTCCCGGCGTCGGGGCGCACCGGGTGGTGCACAGGATCAATCTAGGTACGCCGCGGCGATACGTCCACTGGGGAGCGATCAATAATGCCGCCTGCGCTCAATCCTCGCGCGTTTCGGTGATACCGAGCAGCTTCAACTTGCGGTGCAGGGCTGAGCGCTCCATCCCGATAAAGGTCGCCGTCCGCGAGATGTTGCCCGAAAAGCGGCGGATCTGGACGCGGAGATATTCGCGCTCGAAGGATTCGCGTGCCTCGCGCAGCGGCGACCCCATGATCGCGTTGCTTCCGCCACCAATCTCGCCCGGATCACCAAGAACTTCGGCGGGCAGCATGTCGAGATCGATCCGGCCGATCCGGTCACCCGGCGCGAGAATGATCGTCCGCTCGACGACGTTGCGCAACTGGCGGACATTGCCCGGCCATTCGTAGCTTTGCAGCGCGACCATCGCATCGGGCGCGATCTCCGGGGTCGGGACGCGACGATCATTGGCGTAATGCGCCATGAAGTGCGTGACGAGCGCCGGAATGTCTTCGCGGCGGTCGGTCAGGCTCGGGATCGTCACGGGGACGACATTGAGGCGGTAATAGAGATCTTCGCGGAAGCGGCCTTCGGCGATTTCATGCGTGAGATCGCGTGCCGTTGCCGAGACGACGCGAACATCGACCTTGACCACGCGCTGCCCACCGATGCGCGTGAAGCTCTGGTCGGTCAGCACGCGCAGGATGCGTGCCTGTGTTGCGATCGGCATGTCGGCGATCTCGTCGAGGAACAAGGTTCCGCCATGCGCTTGTTCGAGCAGGCCCGGGCGAACGAGGTCCCCGCCCTCTTCCACACCGAACAATTCCTCCTCGACGCGCTCGGGCGTCATGCGCGCCGCGCTGACGATGACGAACGGTGCATCGACACGCTGACTCCAGCCGTGGAGCAGCCGTGCAGCAACTTCCTTGCCGACGCCGGCGGATCCCATGATCAGCACGCGGCTGCCGGTTGAGGCGACGCGTTTCAGCGTTGCGCGCACCGCATTGATCGCCGTCGAGCTGCCGGTGAGATCGGTGTCGCGGCCGACCGAAAGCCGCAGGCTGGCGACCTCGCGCTTGAGCCGCTCGGTCTCCGTCGCGCGGCCGACCATCAGTAACAGGCGTTCGGCCTGGAACGGCTTTTCGATGAAATCGGCGGCACCCCGGCGGATTGCAGCGACCGCCGTGTCGAGATTGCCATGGCCCGAGATCATCAGCACGGGGATCGACGGGTCGCGGCGCTTGATCTCGTCGAGCAGTTCGAGCCCGTCGAGCCGCGAGCCCTGTAGCCACACGTCGAGCAGAACCAGCGATGGGCGGCGCTCGGCGATCGCCTCGAGCGCGGCGTCGCTGTCGCCAGCGGCGCGTGTGCCATAGCCCTCATCCTCCAGCACACCCGCGACCAGTTCGCGAATGTCACGTTCGTCGTCGACGATGAGGATATCGAGCGCCATGGGTCAGGTCCGGTTGGAAGCGAATTCGCGCGCATTGTCATCCGCGCCATCGGTGGTTTCGACCGCGCCCAGCGCAGCCGTATCGAAGGTGATCGTCACGCAGGTGCCACCGCCGATACGGTCGGTGAAGGCGATCGTGCCGAAATGCTCCTCGACGATCTTCTTGACGATCGCCAGGCCGAGCCCGGTACCGCGCGCGCGCGTGGTGACATAGGGCTCTACGATGCGGTCGCGCGCCGCCGGCAACCCGATGCCATTGTCCTCGACCTCGATCGTCATGCAGCCATGCTTTTCGCGCAGGATCATCGCGATCCGGCCCGGGTCCCCCTCGCCACGCGCCTCCACGGCCTCGACGGCGTTCTTGACGATATTGGTCAGTGCCTGGCCGAGCTGGCGGCGGTCGCACACCATCGTCCAGTCTTCGAGCCGGTTGTCGAGCGAGAAGGTGATCGCCGGGTGGGCGACCTCATGGAGGAACAGGGTCTGCCGTGCGATATCGACGATATTGTCGGGCCGGAAAATCGGCTTGGGCATGCGCGCGAACGAAGAAAATTCGTCGACCATGCGGCGCAGGTCGCCGACCTGCCGCACGATCGTATCGGTGAGCTTGGCAAAGGTACCGTCGTCGTTCTCGATCTGCCGGCCATAACGGCGCTGCAGCCGTTCGGCGGCAAGCTGGATCGGCGTGAGCGGGTTCTTGATCTCATGCGCAATGCGCCGTGCAACGTCCGACCAGGCGGCGCGGCGTTGGTCGAGCAGCTGGCCGGTAATGTCGTCGAAGGTCAGGATCGGGCCTTCCTCGGCCCGTGTGATCTTGACCGCTAGCGTCCGTGCTTCAGGACCCTCGTCGATCTCGACGATCGCCTCGCGCTCGCCGCTGTCGATAAAGGCCGCCAGTTCGGGTGAGATGCTGGCAAGCGGCCGGCCGACCGGGCTGTCGGGGCCGGTTTCGAGGAGGGTCTCGGCGGAACGATTGATCAACCTGATACTGCCGTCACCTGAAATCGAGATCACACCTGCGGTAACCCCCGACATCACCGCTTCGATCAGCGCGCGGCGGCTTTCCAGCGCACCGGTCTGCGCTTGTAGGCGGACCGTCATCGTGTTGAACGCGACCCCGAGCGCGCCGATCTCGTCGTCACTGGTCGGGTCCGGCACGCGTGCCGTCAAATCACCGGTGGCAACGCGGTGCGCCGCGACGACCAGTTCGCCGACAGGCCGAACGAGTCGGTCGGCAACTTCGAGCGCGATCCATACCGCGACAAGGATGATGAGCAGCGAGATCGCCAGGAGCGCGGCGTTGAACTTGAGCTGCAGCGAGCGCGAGCGCGCCAGCAGGTCGTGATAGCTGGAGAGCACCGCGATACTGCGTTTCGATTGGGTCTCCATGACCTGCACGTCGGAAATCGCCACGGCCAGCAGGAAGACGTTGGTGGTACCGGGTACCATGGTGAGCGTCTTGATCCGGTCACCCGAAACCCTTGTGATGCTCCCGATCCCGCCCCGCAGCGCGTCCAGGTCGGCCGTCGATACCTCACGCGCGACGTCGAGCTTGTCCGGGTTGACCTGGATGATTTCCTGGACATTGTTCTTGTCCGGCGAAATGAACAGGAAACCGTCCGACAGGCTGCGCCAGTACAACTGCCTGCCGAAATAATTGGGAAACTCGCGCGACTGCAGTTTGACCTGCAGGTTTTCGGAAATGTCGGTTGCCATCGTGACGGTCTGGTCGCGCCAACGGTGCAGCATCTGATCGTAGGACGTCTTTGCCACCCCGGTGGCATTCTCGATCATGCTGCGTGCCTGGTCCGAATACCAGAACTGGACGCCGTATTGAAAAAGCAGCGAAGCAAACACCACTACGAACAACGTCGGCACGGCCGCGATCACCGAAAAGAGCGCGACGAGGCGGACATGCAATTGTCCGCGTCCGCCCATCGGCAAGCGAGCGGCACGGCGCATCGCGATCCGGCGTCCGCCCAGCACTAGCAAGGCAACGCCGGGCACCAGGTTGGCGACGAGCAGCAGCGCTACGACCGGAGGACTTAACAACGATTGCGAACCGGCGTTGCCGGTGATGGTGAAATAGCTCGCCAAAGCGATTGCCACCGCTGCAGCAATCACCAGAATCTCGACGGCAGGCGCGATCATCAACCGGCGCCGAAGGCCGATCAGGGTCGCTGGAACTGCCGTGTCGGCTTGCATCGTGCTTTTCATACAACGCAACCGTTGCAAGGAAAACACACAATCGCACCGTTGGTCGCGACGTCGAACCGTTCGACCGTTCCTAGCCGGGATCGATCCCCAGTGAGTCGAGCCGTTTGCGTAAGGTGTTGCGGTTGATGCCGAGCGCTTTCGCCGCGCGCAGCTGATTTTGGCCGTGCCGGGCGAGCAGCGCCAGGATCAGCGGTTTCTCGACCTCGCCGATGACGCGATCATAGAGCGTACCATCGGCGAGCGCGCCGGGCTCCTCGATCGCCAGGCGATCGAGCATGGCGAGGACCGCTGCCTCGATGCCGCCATCGCCACCTTGCGACGGCCCGCTGGATCGCTCGCCCAGCATCGTGAGGATATCGCTCTCGCCGATCCGATCGTCACGGCTGAGCACCGCGACGCGCCGCATCATATTTTCGAGCTCGCGGACATTGCCGGGCCAGTCGTGCCGCTCGAGCATCGCGATGGCGCCGGGATCGAGCGACTTGCGCGGCAGGCCGCTTTCCGCCGCCAGGTCAAGGAAGTGACGCGCCAGCAACGCGATGTCCTGGCGCCGGGCGCGCAACGCCGGCAGCGTCACGGGCACGACGTTGAGGCGGTAGAACAGATCCTCGCGGAACTGGCCGCCCGCGACGAGCTGGGCAAGGTCCTTGTTGGTCGCGGCGACGATGCGCACGTCCGCCCGGATCGTCCGCGCACCGCCGACGGTGGTGAATTCGCCCGATTGCAGGACACGCAGCAACCGGGTCTGTGCCTCCATCGGCATGTCGCCGATCTCATCGAGGAACAAGGTACCGCCCGCCGCCTGCTCGAACCGGCCCGCGCTGCGCGCCTGGGCACCGGTGAAGGCGCCGCGCTCATGGCCGAACAGTTCGGCCTCGATCAACTCGCGCGGGATCGCTGCCATGTTGATCGCGACAAAGGGTGCTTTCCGTCGCGGACCGAGATCATGGACGGCGCGCGCCACCAGTTCCTTGCCGGTGCCGGACTCACCCGAGATCAGCACCGTCAGGTCGTTCGATACGACGCGGGCGATGATGCGGTAGACATCCTGCATCGCCGGCGAGCGGCCGATCAGCGGCAGCGCGCGATCTTCCTCGCCGAGCGGTTCGCCGCCGCCGCCGCCATCGCCGCGCACCAGCGCGCCGCTGACCGCGCGCGCCAGCACGTCGAGGTCGAACGGCTTGGGGAGATAGTCATAGGCGCCAGCCTCGGTCGATCGCACCGCGGTCGTGAGGGTGTTCTGGGCGGACAGCACGATGACCGGCAGGCCGGGATGTTCCAGCGTCAGTGTTGCCAGCCTGTCGAGGCCATTGCCGTCGGGCAGCATCACATCGGTGATCAGGACGTCGGGCAAGGCGGCGGCGAGGTGCACTTCCATCTCGGCCAGCGTTGCCGCCGTCGTCACGTGATGTCCCTGACGCCGCAAGGCCTGTGCGACGACGGTACGGATCGCCGCATCGTCATCGACCACGAGGATCTGGCCGTGGAGCTTCATGACGTTCCTCGCGGTAGCAGGATGCGGAATACGGTCGAGGGCGGCGATCCCTCGCGCGCATATTGCACGATACCCCCCATGTCGCGGACGAGCTTGTCGACCAGCGACAGCCCCAGCCCCTGCCCCTCGCGCTTGGTGCTGACGAACGGGTCGAACAGATGCTCGGCAATCTCGTCGGGCGCGCCCGGCCCGTTGTCGATCACGCACAACTCGATCGGCAGTGCCTGGCGCGGACGACCGGGCGCGGGACTGACCGCCATGCCGTGGCGGAAGGCGGTCGAGATGGTGATTCGCGCGTCGGGCTGGCCGGCGATCGCCTCGTAGGCGTTCTTGATCAGGTTGATCATCACCTGGAGCAAGGCGTCGCGGTCGACCAGCACCGGCGGGAGCGATGGGTCGAAACGCTCGTCGATCCTCACGTCGCGCGCGAACCCCGCCAGCGCGACGCGCCGGGCATGGTCGAGCAGCGGGTAGATATTGGTGGAGGCCAGTGCCGGTGGCCGCGTGTCGGTGAAACCCTGCATGCTGTCGATCAATGCCGCGATGCGATCGACCTCGGTGGTGATCAGCGTGGTCAGCTCATCGCTTCCCTCGCCGCCGCCGGCGAGCAACTGCGCCGCGCCGCGAATCCCCGACAGCGGATTTTTGATTTCATGCGCCAGCATCGCCGCCGCACCGACCGCAGCGCGCGCCGCCGAGGCGCGGTCGGCGCTGTGGCCGAGGCGGCGCGAGGCCGCGTCGTTGTGCAGCACGATCACGCGCCAGCCCGGATGATCGGCGACCTGAGATTCGAGATAGTCGACGCGCAGGCTCCCGCCACGCGCCAGGTCGATCTCGACGTCGAACGCGGCGAAGCCATGCTCGGCGCGGCGGCCGGGCTCGCCGGGCGCCTGCAACACGCTGTCCAGCGGCTGGCCGAGCATCGCCCGCTCCGACAGGTTGAGCAGATTCTCGCAATCGGCATTGGCATGGACGATGCGCCGGTCGGGATCGGTGACGAGCAACGCGACCGGAACCGCGGCGAACAGTTCGGCGAAACTCGGACCCACCCCCGCCGTCATGACGTCATGCCGCAGCGCGGCTCAGCCACGGCGTGTAGAATTCGGCGAGCATCGCCTTGACGACACGGGGATCGGGTTCCTGATTGCAGCGGTTGCGGAACTCGGCCGAACCATGCAGCCCGCGGGTGTACCAACCGATATGCTTGCGCGCCATGTTGACGCCGGTCTCAATCCCGTAATGCGTCAGCATCGCGTCGTAATGTTCTGCGATCAGGGCATATTGTTCATCGAGGCCCGGGTCGGGCACGCGTCGGCCGGTGGCGAACCACTCCATGACCTGGCCGAGCAGCCATGGCCGGCCATAGGCACCGCGACCGATCATCACGCCATCGGCGCCCGACTGGTCGAGCGCGGCGTCGGCATCCTCGATCGAGCAGATGTCGCCATTGGCGATGACCGGCAAAGATACGGCGTTCTTGACGTTGCGAATGAACGCCCAGTCGGCTTCGCCTTTGTACATCTGGTTGCGCGTCCGGCCATGGACGGTGATCAGCTTGACGCCGAGATCCTCGGCGATGCGCGCGAGTTCGGGTGCGTTGAGGCTGGTGTGATCCCAGCCCATGCGCATCTTGAGCGTCACCGGCACTGACACTGCCTTGACGGTCGCCTCGATGATCGCCGCGGCGAGCGGGAGGTCGCGCATTAGTGCCGACCCCGCATCGCCGTTGACGATCTTCTTGACCGGGCAACCCATGTTGATGTCGATGATCGCCGCGCCGCGCTCCTCATTGAGCTTCGCCGCCTCACCCATCTCGCGCGGTGAACAGCCCGCCAGTTGCATCGACACCGGCTCTTCGACCGCGTGCCACGCCGCCTTTTGCAGCGATTGCCGCGTCTCGCGGATCATCGCCTGGCTGGCGATCATCTCGGTGACGTTGAGGCCCGAGCCATAGCGTCGCACCAGCGTACGGAACGGCATGTCCGTGACGCCGGTCATCGGTGCCAGGATAACCGGGCGTTCGATCCGGACGGGTCCGATCTGGATGGGGGCGAGCGTGCGCATGGTCTGCCTGAAAAACGGGCAGCCTATAGGCGAGCAACGCCAACGCGGCAAGGCTGGCGGGCGACGCGGCCTTGGGCTAGGCGAGCGGCATGACGCCGCCCCGCATTGCCGCGCTGATCGTTGCCGCCGGACAGGGCGTCAGAAGCGGCGCCGCCCTTCCCAAGCAGTTCGCCGCCTTGGCGGGCAAGCCGATGATCGCGCACAGCCATGCCGCGCTGACCGCCCATCCCGCCATCGACGAGGTGCTGGTTGCGATCGGCGCGGGGCAGGAAAGCCTGTTGCACGATGCGGTTGGCGACGTGCGCCAAGTGCCGGGCGGTGCGAGCCGGCGCATGTCGGTGCGTAACGGCCTCGAGGCGCTCGCTGCCGACGCGCCCGACTATGTCCTGATCCATGATGCTGCACGCCCGTTCGTCCCCGGCGCTGTCATCGATCGGCTGATCGCGGCGCTGACGCGGGATCCGGGTGCCGTGCCCGCTTTGCCCGTTGCCGATACCTTGGTGCGCGGCGATGGAGCGCTCGGCGCGGTGGTGCCGCGCGATGGCTTGCACCGCGTCCAGACGCCGCAGGCGTTCCGTTTCGCCGATATTCTCGCTGCCCATCGCAACTGGCAGGGTGACGAACCGACCGACGACGCGCAGATGCTGCGCGCGGCCGGCGGCACGGTCGCCCTGGTCGAGGGAGATATGATGCTCGAAAAGATCACCCATCCCGCCGATTTCGCCGCCGCCGAGGCGCGCCATGGCGGCACGCTCGTCTCGCGCAGCGCGAGCGGCTACGATGTCCACCGGCTCGAGCTGGGCGAGGAATTGTGGCTCGGCGGGATATTGATCCCGCACGACAAGGGGTTGTCGGGGCATAGCGACGCCGATGTTGCGCTCCATGCCATCACCGACGCGTTGCTCGGCACGATCGCCGCCGGCGACATCGGCATGCATTTCCCGCCGAGCGACCCGCAATGGCGTGGTGCCGACTCGGCCAAGTTTCTTCAGCACGCCGCCGGGCTGGTCGCGACGCAGGGCGGCACCATCGATTTCATCGACCTCACGCTGATCTGCGAAGCGCCGAAGATCGGACCGCACCGCGACGCAATGCGCGCGCGGATCGCGGACCTGTTGCAGCTGCCAATCGCTCGGATTAGCGTCAAGGCAACGACGACCGAGAAGCTCGGCTTTACCGGGAGGAGCGAAGGAATCGCGGCCCAGGCGGTGGCAACCGTCCGGGTTCCGGCCGTTTAGGAAGAACCGCATCATGACGAGCGACCCGGTCAAGGCCGACACGATCCTGCCCACCGCGCTGGTGGATGCCGCGCGGCGCGTCGTCGAGGCGAACCGCGCGATCGGCCGCACGATCGCGCTGGCGGAGAGCTGCACCGGCGGGCTCGTCGCGGCGGCGATCACGGAGATTCCCGGCTCGTCGGAAATTCTCGATGCCGGGTTCGTCACCTATTCAAATGGCGCCAAGATGGACCTGCTCAAGGTCAGCAACGACGTGCTCGAAACCTTCGGCTCGGTCTCGGTAGCGACCGCCTGGGCGATGGCGCAGGGTGCGCTCGAGGTCAGCGGCGCCGATGTCGCGGTGGCGATCACCGGCATTGCCGGCCCGGATGGTGGCAGCGAGAAGAAGCCGGTGGGCACAGTGGTGTTCGCCCGCGCCGAGAAGAATGCCGATCCAGGGCAGGTCGTGGCCGACCGGCGGCATTTCGGCGATCTCGGTCGCGGCGGCGTGCGGCTTCAGGCGGCGCTGTGCGCGCTCGAACTGCTGATGCCTGATTCGCCGGCGCCGTAGAGCACCGCGGCGCGTTCCTCGAAGGCGCCGATCATCTTGCGCAGTGCCGAGCCGAATACCTGGCCGGCGAGCATTTCGAACATGCGGTTCTTGAACTCGAAATCGACGCTGAAATCGACCTGGCAGCCGGCCGGGTCGGGCCGGAACTGCCAGTCGTTGCGCAGATATTTGAGCGGGCCGTCGAGATAGTCGACGTGGATGGCGTTCGGCCGCGTCTTGCCGACCTTCGAGGTGAAGGTTTCGCGCAGCCCCTTGAAGCCGACGATCAGGTCGGCGACCATCTCGGTCGGGCTGTCGTTGCGCACGCGCACCGCCGTCACCCAGGGCAGGAACTCGGCATAACGCGCGACGTCGGCGACCATGTCGAACATCTGCTCGGGCGTGTAGGGCAGCCGGCGCGTCTCGCTGTGGCGCGGCATGTCAGGCCTTTCCGAGCTTGACCTCGCGCGCCGCTCGCAGCTTCGCGAAATCGTCCCCGGCATGATAGCTCGACCGGGTGAGCGGCGAGCTGGCGACGAGCAGGAAGCCCTTGGCGCGGGCGATCGCGGCATAGGCGTCAAACGCCTGCGGGGTGACGAAGTCGATCACCTTGGCGTGGCGCGGTGTCGGCTGTAGATATTGGCCGAGCGTCAGGAAATCGACATCGGCCGAGCGCATGTCGTCCATCACCTGGTGGACTTCCATGCGTGCCTCGCCCAGCCCCATCATCATGCCCGACTTGGTGAACAGCGACGGGTCGTGCCGCTTGACCGATTCGAGCAGCCGCAGCGAGGCGTAGTAGCGCGCGCCGGGGCGAATCGTCGGATAGAGCCGCGGCACGGTTTCGAGATTGTGGTTGTAGACGTCGGGCCCGGCCTCGACGATCGCCTCGACCGCGGCCTGCGCCTTGTTGCGGAAATCGGGCGTGAGGATCTCGATCGTCGTCTTGGGCGTCGTGCGGCGCAGCGCCTGGATCACCTTGACGAATTGCGATGCGCCGCCGTCGGGGAGATCGTCACGATCGACCGAGGTGATGACGATATGTTCGAGGCCAAGCTCGGCGGCGGCATCGGCAGTGTGCTGCGGCTCGAGCGCGTCGACCGCGCGCGGCATGCCGGTCTTGACGTTGCAGAAGGCGCAGGCCCGCGTGCAGGTGTCGCCGAGGATCATCACCGTGGCGTGCTTTTTGGTCCAGCACTCGCCGATGTTCGGACATGCCGCTTCCTCGCACACCGTCGCGAGATTGAGGCGACGCATCAGCGCCTTGGTCTCGGCGAAGCCGACCGAGGTCGGCGCCTTGACGCGGATCCAGTCGGGCTTGCGCTGGCGTGGCGCGGTCGGGGCGAGCGGGGCGATCTCGGTCATGATCCGCGCCAGATAGCGACTGGCGTGGCCGCTTGCCAGCCCCCGCACGGATTGGCAAAGGAGCGGCCATGGCCGACTTCAACGAACTCCTCACCGGGTATCAGCGCTTCCGGCGCGATGACTGGCCGCGGCAGCGCGGTCGCTGGACAGAATTGAGCGAAGGGCAGAGCCCGAAGGTGATGGTCATCGCCTGTTCCGACAGCAGGGTCGATCCCGCGCAGATCTTCGACACATCGCCGGGCGAGATTTTCGTCGTGCGCAACGTCGCCAATCTCGTGCCACCGTTCGAACTCGGCGGCGGGCGCCACGGCGTGTCGGCGGCGCTGGAGTTTGCGGTGACGCAGCTCGAGGTCGGTGAGGTGGTCGTGATGGGGCATGGCTCGTGCGGCGGCGTCGCGGCGGCGATGACCCAGCGCTTTCGCGGGGCCGCGCCCGGCGCGGGCGGTTTCATCGATCACTGGATGGATCTGCTCGATGCGGCGCGCGATCGGATCATCGACGAATTCGGTGAGGGGCCTGGGGGCTTGCGCGAGCTGGAACACGAGACCGTGCGCGTCTCGCTGGCCAATCTGCGCACCTTTCCTTGCATCCCGGAACGCGAAGCGGCCGGGACGCTGAAGCTGCGCGGCGCCTATTTCGCGATCAGCGACGGCGTGTTGCACCTGATGGACGACGAGGGAAGGTTCGCGCCCGCCCCGCTCTGAGCCGATCCGGGCTTGCCCCTCGACCATGCCACTCTTAGGCAGGTCGGCATGAAAGCCCAGACCCAGCGCGCGCTCCGCAAATATCATCATTATATCGGGGTGTTTCTCGCGCCTGCGATCCTGCTCTTTTCGATCAGCGGCGCGTTGCAGACCTTTCGGCTGAACGAGGAAAAAGGCTGGGGCGGGACACCGCCGACCTGGATGGTGTGGGTCGCCGCCGTCCACAAGGACCAGGCGCCGCCGCGCGAGAAGCATGCTGCGCCCAAGCCAGCAGCGCCGGTGCCCGCCGCGGCAGGCGCCGACGATCACGATCACGATGCGGCTCCTGCGGTCAAGGCCCCGGCTCCGGCCAAGCGCCCTTCGCCCTTGCCGCTCAAGATTTTCGTCGTGCTGATGGCGATCGGGCTGATCGTATCGACGCTGCTCGGCGTAACGATCGCGCTCAACAACCGCGCGACGCGGCGGGTGTCGATCCTCATGCTGATCGCGGGCGCGGTGTTGCCCTGCGTTCTGCTGTGGGTGTGAACTGCACGAGGACGACGTAACCGACGGTCGGGGACTCTAGCCACCCCCGCGAAAGCGGCTCACGTCGCGCCGAATTTCGGTTCATCGCGGGGCTGCCGATTTTCGCGCTAATTTTCGCAACTTTTCTCTGCTATTTTTCAAGCGTTTAAGGGCCGTCTGCCCTGCTAAAATAAGCAGGGTAGAATGGCCTTCGTAGCAGGGGAGCGCAACGCCGCTGCCGGGTGAAGATTCGCGTCAGTAGATGACTGCGCTCACTCATAATAACGATGTCAAAGAGCATGGTGGCTAAGACGCAACTGCGTCGGCGACACACTCACGCACAATCAGCCAAGTTTGAATCGGCGTCGCGGACCCGTTGCTCTAATCGCCCAGACCGAGCGCCTTGCGCGCGATCTTCTCGACCGCCGGGTCGATCGGCGGCGGTTCCATCGACACATTGGCTTCGAGCCGGTCGGCGATCGCGGTCAGCGCGGCGATGCGCCCCGCCTCCTTGTTGTTGCCGTCGATCACCGTCCACGGCGCCCAACGTGTGTCGGTGCGTTTGAACATTTCGGCCATGGCGGCGAGATAGTCTGCGCGCCGCGCGCGGTTGCGATAATCCTCCGCACCGGTCTTCCAGCGCTTCCACGGATGGTCGAGCCGATCCTTGAGACGCTGGTCCTGTTCGGCCTGCGTGATGTGCATGAACAGTTTGACGATCGTCGTGCCCGAATCCGCCTGCTGCGCCTCGAACTCGTTGATCTCGTCATAGCCGCGCTTCCACTCGGCCTCGCTGGCGAAGCCCTCGACGCGCTCGACCAGCACGCGGCCATACCAGCTGCGATCGAACACGCTGATGTCGCCGTTCATCGGCAGCCGAGTCCAGAACCGCCACAGGAAATGGCGACCCTTCTCCTCCGCGGTCGGCGCGCCGATCGGCCACACTTCGTAATAACGTGGGTCCCATTCCGAGGTCAGGCGCTGGATCGCACCACCCTTCCCCGCCGCGTCCCAGCCCTCGAACATCACCACGGCGCGGCGCTGGTGGACGATATGCGCGACCTGAATATGCGCGAGACGTTTCTGCAGCTTGGCGAGGTCGGCGGCGTAGTCGCCGGTATAGGGCGTGCCGGCTTCGTGGTTCTTCAGGTCGATCGTCATAAACGCACCTCGTCATGCCGAACTTGTTTCGGCATCCATGCGCGATCACATGCCGCGCGCTTGTCGCTAATGATCGCGCATGGACCCTGAAACAAGTTCAGGGTGACGAAGAATGGTTCAGCCCGCGTTGGGCGCCGCGGCCTTGGCCGCACCCGGCTGGTCAACAACGCGGATGTTGAGCTCGCGCAGCTGCTTGGCGGTCGCGAAGTTGGGCGCGCCCATCATCAGATCCTCGGCCTTCTGCGTCATCGGGAAGACGATCACCTCGCGGATATTGGGCTCGTCGGCGAGCAGCATGACGATGCGGTCGATGCCTGGCGCCGAGCCGCCATGCGGCGGCGCCCCGAACTTGAAGGCGTTGATCATGCCGGCGAAATTGGTGTCGACATCCTGCTGGGTATAGCCGGCAATCTCGAACGCCTTGTACATGATCTCGGGGCGATGGTTGCGGATCGCGCCCGACGACAGCTCCACGCCGTTGCAGACGATGTCATACTGGTAAGCGAGGATATCGAGCGGGTCCATCGTCTCCAGCGCTGCCATCTCGCCCTGCGGCATCGAGAAGGGGTTGTGGCTGAAGTCGACCTTCTTGGTTTCCTCGTCATATTCGAACATCGGGAAGTCGACGATCCAGCAGAATTCGAAGCGGCTCTGGTCGATCAGCGAAAGCTGCTCGGCGACGCGCGTGCGCGCCAGACCGGCCAGCTTGGCGGCCTGCGCTTCCTTGCCCGCGGCGAAGAACACACCGTCATCGGGGCCGAGACCAAGCGCCTCGGCGATCTTCGCCATGCCTTCTTCGCCATGGTTGTTGGCGATCGGCCCGCCGAACACGCCGGCCTTGCGCGTGGCGTAACCGAGGCCGGCAAAGCCCTCGCTCTGCGCCCAGCTGTTCATCTCGTCGAAGAACTTGCGGCTCTTCTCGGCCGTGCCGGGTGCGGGAATCGCGCGGACCACGTCGCCGCCCTCGACGATCGATGCGAAACGGCCGAAGCCCGAGCCTTTGAAAAGCTCGGACACGTCGGTGATCAGCAGCGGGTTGCGCAGATCGGGCTTGTCGGAGCCATATTTGAGCATCGATTCGCGGTACGGGATACGCTGGAACGGCAGCGCCGAGACGGTGCGCCCCTTGCCCTGCCAGTTGGCGAATTCCTCGAACACGCCGTGCAGCACCGGTTCGATCGCCGCAAACACGTCGTCCTGCGTGACATAGCTCATCTCGAAATCGAGCTGGTAGAATTCGCCGGGGCTGCGGTCCGCGCGGGCGTCTTCGTCGCGGAAGCAAGGCGCGATCTGGAAATAGCGGTCGAAGCCGGCGACCATCAGCAGCTGCTTGAACATCTGAGGCGCCTGCGGGAGCGCATAGAACTTGCCCGGATGCACCCGGCTCGGCACGAGATAGTCGCGCGCGCCTTCCGGCGAGGAGGCGGTCAGGATCGGGGTCTGGAACTCGGTGAAGCCCTGGCCGATCATGCGCTGGCGGATCGAGCTGATCACCTGGCTGCGCAGCATGATGTTGGCGTGGAGCCGCTCGCGCCGCAGATCGAGGAAGCGATACTTCAGACGAACGTCTTCCGGATATTCCGCGTCGCCGAACACCGGCAGCGGCAGCCGCTCCGCCGAGGACTGCACGACGATCGCGCTCGGAAAGATTTCGATCTCGCCGGTCGGCAATTTGGGGTTCTGGGTCTCGGGGGAACGCGCGGAAACCTTGCCGGTGACGGTCAGCACCGACTCGGGGCCCGCGGCGTCCACAACAGGAAACAGCGCGGAGCCGGTTTCGACGACGATCTGGGTGATGCCATAATGGTCGCGCAAATCGACGAACAGCACATTGGCATGTTCGCGTGTGCGATTGATCCAACCCGACAGGCGGACCTCCTGCCCGACGTCGGCGGCGGTCAAGGCGGCGCAAGTGTGGGTACGATACGGATGCATGGCGTGGTCTCTAATCTCTCAATAACGTCACCCCAGCGAACGCCGGGATATCGTGCCTCAAGGCGCGCGACCTCCCCATGAAATGCCAGTTTTCGCCGGCATGACGAGGTAGGTGAATGGCGCCTGCGCTTTCCCGTCAGACACGCCTTTGTCAAGGCGCGCTACTATCGCTATGGGGCCGTGATGCATATCCATCCGCTGATCAGCGACACTGCCACCCTCGCCAATCTCTGCACCCGGCTTGCCGATGCCGACTTTGTCTGCGTCGATACCGAGTTCATGCGTGAGAGCACGTTCTTTCCCGAGCTTTGCCTCATCCAGATCGCCGATACCCAGGAGGCGGCGGCGATCGATCCGATGGCGCCCGGGCTCGATCTGGCACCACTGCTCGAATTGCTCGTCGCCAATGACAATGTCCTCAAGGTCTTCCATGCCGGCGGGCAGGACCTCGAAATCATCTATAACCTGACCGGCAAGACGCCCTATCCGCTGTTCGACACCCAGGTCGCCGCCATGGCGCTGGGGCAAGGCGAGCAGGTCGGCTACTCGAACCTGGTCGATTCGTTTCTTGGCATCCAGGTCGACAAGGGCGCACGCTTCACCGACTGGAGCCGCCGCCCGCTCGACGCGCGGCAGATCGAATATGCCATCGGCGACGTCACCCATCTGGCCAAGATCTTCCCCAAGATGCTCGACCGGTTGCGCTCGACCGGACGCGGCGCGTGGCTCGACATCGAAATGGAACGACTCGGCGATCCGTCCAACTATGCCAACGACCCCGATGTCGCCTGGAAGCGCGTGCGCATTGCCGGGCGCAAGCCCGAGGTGCTCGGGCGACTCAAGGCACTGGCGCGGTGGCGCGAGCTCGAGGCGCGGGGCAAGGATCTGCCGCGCGGTCGCATCGTCAAGGACGAGACGCTGGCCGATCTCGCCGGTCATCCACCCAAGCGACAGGCCGATCTCGCGCGCGTGCGCGGCCTTTCGGCGACCTGGGCGCAGAACGATATCGGTGCGCGGCTGATGGCGGCGCTCGAGGATGCCAAGCCGATGAGCGCCGAGGAAATGCCGGCACGCGACGACCGCAAGCCCGGGCTCGGCAAGGATGGCGCGCTTGTCGCCGACCTGCTCAAGCTGCTGCTCAAGATCCGCTCGCGCGACATCGATGTCGCGGCGCGGCTGCTCGCAAGGACCGAGGAACTGGAAGCGCTCGCCGCCGGTCAGCGCGACGGCCTCGCAATCCTCAGCGGTTGGCGGTTCGACCAGTTCGGCCGCGACGCGCTCGATCTGGTCGAGGGGCGACTCGCCTTCACGGTGATTGGCGGCAAACTCAAGATGACGCGGACCGCCGACGCGGCGGTCTGATCTACGCGACCAGCAGGGCCTTGCGGTCGAGGCGCGTGGCGAGCGCGTTGTGGCGTCGTTCGACCGCTTCGCCGTACAGCGTGCTGTCCATCCCCTGGAGGTGCAGAGACAGGAACTTGCCGTCGTCACTGAGCCGCGAGCGTTGCAGCGGGCCGGCGAGCCCGCCGCTCATCCGCTGGCCCAGCCGCATCGCGAGCCCCCAATCGACCGCGCGCGCCAGTTCGTCATGCGGCGCCAGCGCGCCGAGCGGCGCCGGGCTCTCGGCGCCGCCGCCCAGGCTGGTGAACAGCGCCTGCGCGACGAGCGCGCGGCCGCGGGCATCGATCGCCACCCAGTTGCCGTGCAGCGCGATTTCCATGCCGCGCTCGGCGCGGAATTCGGGGTTGGCGCGCCAGCCGACATCCGCCAGCAGGCAGGCGGCGTGGCGCAACCGCGCCGCTTCCGCGTCATCCTCGGCGAACAGCGGTGCGATCCACTGCTCCAGCAGGTCGCCATGCTCGGCAAAGCGCCCGGCGCGGCGCCCCTCGTCGCGCGTCGCGACGATCAGCGGATCCAGTGCCTGCGTGGCTGAGTCGAGCGCACCGTATAACAGCCCCTCGCGCAGACCGAAGGCGGAGACGATCGTCGTTTCGCTGTGCAGATGCTTGACCAATGCGGCGAGCAGCGCGGCGGCATCGCCCAGGGTGCTGGCGCGGCCCGACGACAGCCCCGGCACTTCGCGCAGGGCGCTTTTCGGAACGTGACTGATCGTGCGGCCGAGCCGCGCAATCTCGTGCTGCGTCAGGCTATATTGATGGATGACGGGTAGTGGATAGTCGTTGAGATGCATGTCGAGCCGCGCTAGCGCACGCCACGATCCGCCGACGAGATAGAGCGGCAGCCCTTCGCCGCGCCCTTCCCATCCCGCCGCCTTGAGCGACTTGGCGACCTGACGATCGAGCGCGCCCTGCCCCTTGCGCAGCGTGCCGATGCGCAACACGCCGAACGGGAAGGAAATGCGGTCCTGGATGTGGCCTTCCCACACGCGGATCAGTTCGAGACTGCCGCCGCCGAGATCACCGACGATGCCATCGGCGTCGGGGATCGCCGAGAGCACCCCCTGGCCGGCAGCGAGCGCTTCCTGCTCGCCCGACAATAGTTCGACGTCCAGTCCGTGCCGCGTGGCAATGTCGAGCAGCGTCTGCCCGTTCGACGCGTCGCGCACGGCGGCGGTCGCGACGGTGCGCAAACGCGTCAATTCCATTTCGCGCGCGACCGCCGCGAAGCGCCCGAGGGCGGCATCGGCATGGGCAAGGGCATCGGTGCCGATCGCGCCGGTGACAGCGAGCTCTCGGCCCAAGCCGGCCATGACCTTTTCGTTGAACAGCACCGACGGCAGACGCGCGGGGCCCTGGTAGACGACGAGGCGGATCGAATTCGACCCGATATCGATAATCCCGGTGCGTGGCTCGACGGTGGCGTCGCCACGCGGCTTGCGGAACAATAATGTTGCCATGTCGCCTTAGCGCTTTCGCCGCAGCGATAGTTCCGGGACCGTGCCGCTGGTGGCCAGCGCGGCGCCGCGACCGGAGAGCGACGGGTTGGTCATGAAGTAGCGGTGCAGGTTGAACGGCGTGTCGCCCGGCTCGACGCGAACGTAACTGCCATCGGCGTGCAGTTCCCAGCTTTGCTCATTGTCGATCAGGTTGGCGACCATCACCTGGTCGAGCACCTGATCGTGCACGGTGCGGTTCTCGATCGGTAGCATATATTCGATCCGTCGATCGAAATTGCGCGGCATCCAGTCGGCCGAGGAAATGAACAGCTTCGCGCCGTCATTGGGCAGCGCCTTGCCGTTGCCGAACGCCCAGATCCGGCTGTGTTCGAGAAAACGTCCGATCACCGACTTCACGCGGATGTTTTCCGACATGCCGGGAACACCGGGCCTGAGGCAGCATATGCCGCGGATGACCAGGTCGATTTCGACCCCGGCATTGCTCGCCTCGTAGAGCTTCTCGATCACGGCGGGGTCAACCACCGAATTCATCTTGGCCCAGATCGCGCCCTGCTTGCCGGCGCGCGCAAAGGCGATCTCGGCATCGATCAGCCCCATCAGCCGCGTGCGCATGTCGCGCGGGCTGAGGCTCATCAGCGTCATGTCCTCGGGTTCGACATAACCGGTGATGTAGTTGAACATTTGCGCGGCATCGCGACCGATGCGAGGATCGGCGGTGAAGAAACTGAGGTCGGTATAGATCTTCGCCGTGATCGGATGATAGTTGCCGGTCCCGAAATGGCAGTAGGTGCGATACTGGCCGTTCTCGCGGCGCACGACCATCGAGACCTTGGCGTGGGTCTTCCAGTCGATGAAGCCATAGACGACCTGCACGCCGGCACGTTCCAGCGCGGACGCCCAGAGCAGGTTCTGCTCCTCGTCGAAACGCGCCTTCAGCTCGACCACGGCGGTCACCGACTTGCCTGCCTCGGCGGCGGCGATCAGCGCGTTGATCACCGCCGGTTGCTTGCCGGCGCGGTAGAGCGTTTGCTTGATCGCGACGACATCGGGGTCGGCTGCGGCCTGGCGCAGAAAGGCCAGCACCACCTCGAAGGTTTCGTAGGGGTGGTGGACGACGATGTCCTTGGCCTTGATCGCCGCGAAGCAATCGCCGCCGAATTCGCGGATCCGCTCGGGAAAGCGCGGCGTGAAGGGAACGAATTTGAGGTCGGGGCGATCCTCCTCGACGATCGCTTCGAGATCACCGACACCGAGAAAGGCGCCGCTTTCGGTCACGAAGGCGTTGGCGCCACCCAGTTCGTCGCGCAGCGCCTTGCCGAGCGTCTCGGGCATGCCGGCTTCGAGTTCGAGGCGGATCACCCTGCCCCGCCGCCGCCGCTTGATCGCATTGGCGAAGTAGCGGACGAGATCCTCGGCTTCTTCCTCGATCTCGATATCGCTGTCGCGCAGCACGCGGAATTCGGCGCCGCCATCTACGACGTAGCCCGGGAAAATCAGTGACGAGAAACGCTTCACCAGCGATTCGACCGCGACGTAACGCGCCGGCGCATTGGGCAGGCGGACGAAGCGCGGCATCGCGGCGGGCAGCATGACCAGTTCGCGAATCGGCTCGTCGTCCGACAGCCGGACGAGGTCGAACATCACCGCCAGCCCCTTGTTGGGCATGAACGGAAACGGATGCGCCGGGTCGAGCGCCTGCGGGGTCAGGATCGGAAAGATCTGCTCGCGAAAATGCTTTTCGAGCCAGGCCGGCTCGTCACCGTGCAGCGACTGGTCGATGGTCCGCGAGCCGAGTACATGGATGTCGGCATCGACCAGCTCGCGCCGCAGATCGCGCCACACGCCACGCTGGCTTTGCACCAACGCGTCGGCCTCGGCGACGATCGCGGTGAGCTGTTGCGACGAGGTCAGGCCGTCGACCGAGCGCCGGTCAACATCCTGCGACAACTGGCCCTTGAGCCCGGCGACCCGCACCATGAAGAACTCGTCGAGGTTCGAGCCCGAGATCGACAGAAAGCGTACCCGTTCGAGCAGCGGATGCGCGGGATTGCACGCTTCCTCGAGCACGCGGCGGTTGAAGGCGAGCCAGGACAGCTCGCGGTTGAAATAGCGCTCGCCCGATTCGCCATTGGCGAACGGATCATCATCCTGGTCGAGTCGCGAAAGTCGGGCGGGGCGGGTCATGGGGCCTCGGCTTCGGGGTCGGTCGATCGCGGGGCGATCAATCCGGCCTCGCTCAATGTGACGCGTGCGAGCGGAATCGACAAGCGCTTGTGTCGCTGGAGCACCGCCTGATCGAGCAAATCGACCGTTCGGAGCAGCGCGACATGACTGCGCTCGATACGCAGGATCAGCCATTGGATCAGTTCGGGCCGCGCGTCGAGCCCGCGACGCAGGAACAGTCGCTCGAACAGCGCGTGCATCAATTCCTCATCGGGCGGTTCGATCCGCGCAACGGGCGTCGCGGCGAGGCGCGAGCGCAGGTCGGGCAGCTTGATCTTCCATTCCGGCGGCGGTGCGTCGGCCACGACGATCAGCGGGCGTCGAAGTTCCTGCGCATGGTTCCAGGCATGGAAGATCGTCGTTTCGGACTGGCGTTCGGCATCGTCGATCAGCTGTCCGCCGCTTTTCGCCGCGAAGATACGCGCCAGCAGGCTGCGGCCCGACTTGCGCGGCCCGACGAGCAGCACCGCCATGACCGGCCAGGTGCTCCAGTGCTCGAGCTGGTGGACGACACGGGCATTGGACGGGCTGATCAGAAATTCGTCGTCCCGAGGGTCCGCCGGCCAATCGAGCGGCAGGGCATACTGGCTCATCCCCCGGTCACATTGTCCGTGGCGGGTAGATTGGGCGGCGGCAGCGGGCGACGAATCCGCAAGGTCGTGCCGCTCCCAACAACGATCCAGCCGCGCGATTCGAGTTCGGCGCGCAGTACGGCCAGGTCGGCGTCGAACCCGACGCGCATCACCGAAATACCCCCCAACGCCAGGCTGGTCGTTACCGCGGACCTGACGCCGGGCGTACCGCGCAGCGCCGCCTCGGTCGCGTTGACCGAATTGACGCTGGGCGAATCATACTGGATCGTCACGGTCGCGCCTGCCACCGTCGTTTGGTCGGCACCCGTTGTGGCGGCGTCTTCGGTGGCTGTCGCGCTGGGGGTTGGCGTCGGAACCATCGGACGCCCGGCGGCGAGACCGCGATCGGGGGAGAGCTGGCCGTTCTGCAATGCAGCCTGAAAAATCTCGTCGAGCCGCTTCACGCCCTCATCGAGCAACACCGGCAGCGAATCGCCATTGCCGACGCGCAGGCTGAACTGTGCAATCAGCCGGTTGTCGGGGCCGTGTCGCGCCTGAAACACGCCGACGACGGGGCCGCCCGGCCACTGGCGATAGAGCTTGACCACGGGAATCAGAACGTCGGATGCGCCATATTGATCAAGAATCGTACGCCACCAGCCGCGTCCCGGGCGGGTCTGTTGGCCGGCATTGAGCAACAGGGCATCGGGACCCGTGCCGGCGGGACGAACATAATCGACCGCGCTGTTCGAGGTCCGATAGCGGGTCCATGCGTCCTGCCACTCGGTCTTCTGCTCGAAGCTGATCCGTGCGCCGCCCGACCATTCGATCGGCAGCAACAGCATCGGCGCCGAGCGCGACGTCTCCGACGAGACGCCGAGGATCGAGCCGGCGCGCGCGCGGCTGAACAGCACGCCGAGCCGGGCGATATAGCGGTTGGGGCCGATCTGCTCGTCCTCGACGACAATCCCCAACACGATCGAATCGAGCGTGCTGTCAGACAGCGAGCCGCCGCCCGCACCGAGCCGCTGCGACAGCAATTGCCAGCCCTTGCGCTGTGCGAGCCGCCAGCCGGCATAGCGTGCCGCATTGGCGTCCTTGCCGGTGACATCCACCTGCACGCCATCGACCTCGTAGCTGCCCGAGCTGTCGAAGGGCGAGTTCTTCTCGACGCCGTCATCCGCCTGCGCGAGCACTATCCCACCGCTCGTGGCGAGCAGCAGGGCGACGACGAGGCCGAGGGGTCCGGAAAAGCGACGGGTAGGCATGCGCGGCCCTTTTGGCGAAGCAGACGTGGAAATCCAAGCGCGATGTGGCTAGGCGGACGGAATGAGCGATATCAATCGGGACGACGCGCCCTACACCTATGCCCAGGCGGGCGTTTCCATCGCGGCCGGCAACGCGCTGGTGCGCGCGATTGCGCCGCTCGCCAAGGCAACGCGCCGGCCTGGCGCCGATGCCGAGCTTGGCGGGTTCGGCGGCTTCTTCGATCTCAAGGCGGCCGGCTTCGTCGATCCGTTGCTGGTTGCCGCCAATGACGGCGTCGGCACCAAGCTCAAGCTGGCGATCGACAGCGGGCGTCACGATGGCGTCGGCATCGATCTCGTCGCGATGTGCGCCAACGACCTGATCGTCCAGGGCGCCGAGCCGCTGTTCTTTCTCGACTATTATGCCACGGGCCAGCTCGACGCGGCGGTGGCGGAGCGCGTCGTCGCCTCGATTGCCGAGGGCTGCAAACAGGCCGGCTGCGCGCTGATCGGCGGCGAGACGGCGGAAATGCCCGGCATGTACGCCGCCGACGATTATGATCTCGCCGGTTTCTGTGTCGGTGCGGTCGAGCGCGATCGCGTCCTGACCGGGCAGCATATCGCGCCGGGTGACGTGGTCCTCGGGCTGGCGTCGAGCGGTGTGCATTCGAACGGCTTTTCGCTCGTGCGCCGTCTCGCGGCGGACAAAGGCTGGAAGCTCGATCGCCCGGCGCTGTTCGACCAGGATGTCTTGCTGATCGACGCCTTGATGGCCCCGACGCGCATTTACGTGCGCAGCCTGTTGCCGCTGGTGCGCGACAAGCGGCTCAAGGGGTTGGCGCACATCACCGGCGGCGGGCTGCTCGAAAATATCCCGCGCGTCCTGCCCAAGGGTACGCACGCGATGATCGACGCCGGCGCATGGCCGCAGCCGCGGCTGATGGCCTTCCTCCAGGCGCAGGGCAAGATCGAGCCGGACGAAATGGCGCGTACTTTCAATTGCGGGATCGGCATGGTCGCAATCGTGGCGCGCGACGAGGTCGCCGACGTTACCGCTGCGCTGGAAGCCGCGGGCGAGACGGTGTTTGCGATCGGTACGGTGACCGACGGCGAGCGCGGTTGCACGGTCAGCGGCGGCGACGAAGTCTGGAGCGGTCGCGGCGCCTGGTCCGCCACCCACCATGGCTAAGGCGAATATCGGGGTCCTGATTTCGGGGCGCGGCTCCAACATGATGGCGCTCGCCCATGCCGCCACGCACGCGACCGCCCCATTCCGCATCGCCATCGTCGCGTCGGACAAGCCCGATGCCCCCGGGCTCGTCTGGGCGCGCGAGCATGGCATCGCGACCTTCGCGCTATCGCCAAAGGGAATGACCAAGGCTGACTATGAGGCGGCGATCGACCGCGCGCTGCACGACGCGCAGGTCGAGACGATCGCGCTGGCCGGCTATATGCGCTTGCTGTCGGACGATTTCGTCGCGCGCTGGCGCGGCCGCATCGTCAACATCCATCCGTCGTTGCTGCCCAAATACAAGGGCCTCGACACGCACGCCCGCGCCATCGCGGCGGGCGACGCGGTGGCGGGATGCTCGGTGCATGTCGTGACCGAGGAGCTCGATGGCGGCGAGGTGCTTGGCCAGGGCGAAGTCCCGTTGCTGCCCGACGATACCGCCGACACGCTGGCGGACCGCGTCCTTGCCGCGGAGCATCGCCTTTACCCGCAGATTCTGGCAGACTTCGTCACGCGATGAGCCCCGATCCCAGCCTGCCACTCGAAAAGGTCCGCGCGCTGGCGCTCGCGCTGCCCGGCACGATCGAGAAATTGTCGCACGGCTCGCCCGGCTTCCTGATCGAGAAGCGCAAGTTCTTCACCTATTTCTGGCACAATCATCATGACGACGGCGAGACCGTCGTGATCGTCAAGACCAGCGGTCGCGAGGAACAGGCGATGCTGATCGAGCTGGATCCCGATTGCTACTTCAGTCCGCCCTATCTCGGCCCCTCGGGCTGGGTGGCGATGCGGCTCGATCGCGACGACACCGACTGGGACCGTGTTGGAGACCGTATCGCGACAAGCTGGGAAATGGTCGCCCCGCGACGATTGCTCGAAATGGGTGGACGATGAACGCCGAGACCCCGACCGAAACACCCGAACTGCCCCCTGCACCGTTGCCGGAGCCGGCAATGACATCGGTCGAGCAGGCCATCGAGCGTGCGGCGGCGGCGGAAACCCGGCGCCGCTGGGTCTCGCTCGCCGAACTGGTCGGCGTTGCCGGCCTGATCATCGCCGCGATCAGCCTGTGGATGAGCTGGGCGGACCGGCGCGCCGATGTCGCCGAGAAACAGGCCGAGCAAGTGAGCGCGAGCAAGGCGCACACGCTGGTGACGATTACCGCTACCCTGTCGCAGGACGGCGCTTCGATGACGCTGGCCGACCCGGCACATCCTCTGAAAGACGTCGAGGTGACGTTCCCGCAGGCGCTCGGGATCACACCGCAAAGCGGCCTGCTTGGCCCAAAAATCGAGAGTTCGTGGTTTGGTAGCGCGCTACTCAAGCTCAGCGACAAGGTTCATCAGGGGCGCTTGCCCGTGATACTGACCGCGACGTGGTGGGACGGCGACGTCAAACGCACCGATCGCGCAATCTACGAGATCGGCTGGGTCGCCGGCACGCGTTCGCTGGGCATCCTGGGTGGCCGCGAACTTCACATGCGCGGCCTGATGCTGAGCGACCGCAATGCCACGCCGGCGCGGCTCGAGGCGGCATGGGCACGCCTCAAGCCGGCCGGCTAACGGGGCTTCAGCCGACGATTTCTTCCGGCTTGAAGAAATAGGCGATCTCGATCGCGGCATTATCGTCCGAGTCCGAACCATGGACGCTATTGGCTTCGATCGACTCGGCGAGTTCCTTGCGGATCGTGCCGGGTTCGGCATTGGCCGGGTTGGTCGCGCCCATGATGTCGCGGTTGCGCTGCACGGCATTCTCGCCTTCGAGCACCTGCACCACGACCGGGCCGGAGATCATGAACTGGACGAGGTCGTTGAAGAACGGGCGCTCGCGGTGGACGGCATAGAAGCCGCCGGCCTGCTCTTCGGTCATCTGGATGCGTTTGGAAGCGACGACGCGCAGGCCGGCTTCCTCGAGCATCTTGGTGACCGCGCCGGTCAGGTTGCGGCGGGTGGCATCGGGCTTGATGATCGAAAACGTACGATTGACGGCCATGGCGGTCGCTCGCTCCTTGTGATGAGAAATGGCGGAAATGCGCCGGCTACCTAGTCGCGCGGCACCCGTGATGCAAGGTCAAGCCGCTTGCTCCCAGCGCCCGGCGTCGTTCTGCTTCCAGTAGCGCCGTTCGACGCCGTCGCGTTCGGCGAGCGCTTTCCATGCCAGTCGTGCTTCGGCGATGCGCTCGCCATCGAAGAAATGAAAGGCGCGCTCGAAGCCGAGTGCCTCGTCGCGCCAGATGCCATCGGCCAGCGCGATATTGCGCGCCGCATTGGTCGCCACAGGTGTTTCGGCAAGCAGGATAGGCTGGTTCGCGTCGCCTTCCCCACCGGCACAAGCATGCGGCAGGAAGCTTTCCGGATTGTAGCTCCACAACAGCTTGTCGAGCGCGCTACGCTGCGCCTCGCTTTCGGCGACGAGCAGCAACCGCCCGCCATTCGCCAACACCTTCTCCGCGATTTGCGGCAAGGCCCGGTCGAGCGGCGTGACGGTCAGATGGTAGAAATCGACCTGCATCAGCTCTCGAAATTGTCCGCGACGAAGCGGTCGAGCAGGCGCACGCCGTAGCCGGTCGCGCCCTTGTCGAAGGTCGCGCCCGGCTTGTCGGCCCACACCATCCCGGCAATGTCGAGATGCGCCCAGCGCACGCCTTCGTCGACGAAGCGCTTGATGAACTGCGCCGCGGTGATCGAGCCGGCGCCGCGCGGACCGACATTCTTCATGTCGGCGATCGGCGAGTCGATCAGCTTGTTGTAGGCATCCGAAAGCGGGAAGCGCCACAGCTGGTCGCCAGTCGCCTTGCCGGCGGCAAGCAGCTGATCGGCGAGCGAATCGTCATTGGCGAACAATCCGCCATGCTCGTTGCCGAGCGCGATGATCATTGCGCCGGTGAGCGTGGCGAGATCGACGATGGTCTTGGGGCGATGCGCCTGCTGAACCCAGGTAATCGCATCGCACAGCACCAGCCGCCCTTCTGCATCGGTGTTGAGGATCTCGATCGTCTGGCCCGACATCGAGGTGACGATGTCGCCGGGTCGTTGTGCATTGCCGTCAGGCATGTTCTCGACCAGGCCGCACACGCCGATGACATTGGCCTTGGCCTTGCGCAGCGCAATCGCCTTCATCGCGCCGGCGACGGCACCCGCGCCGCCCATGTCCCATTTCATGTCTTCCATGCCGGGACCAGGCTTGAGCGAAATGCCGCCGGTATCGAAGGTCACGCCCTTGCCGACCAGCGCCAGCGCCGGATCGCCGGCGCCCGCGCCGTTCCACTTGAGCGCGAGCAGCTTGGCCTCGCGCCGCGAACCCTGGCTGACGCCGAGCAGCGCGCCCATGCCGAGCGCCGTCATCTCCGCTTCGCCGAGCACGGTAACCTCGATCCCGAGCCCGTCGATTTCCGCCATGACCTTTTCGACGAACGATTCGGGATAGAGCAGGTTGGGCGGCTCGGACACGAGCGTGCGCGTCAGGTCGAGACCATCGGTGACCGCCTTGTGCGATACCCATGCCGCCTCGGCCCCATCGGGAGCGCCGATCAGCACGATGCTGGTCAGCGTCGGCTTGGCCTTCTCGGCCAGCTTGGTGCGATAGGTATCGATCCGCCAGCCGCGTTGCGCTGCCGCGGCGGCGAACCGTGCGACCGCCTTGGGCGCCGCGCCTGCGCTGGCCAGATCGACGGTCACCGATTCGACGCCCGAGGTGAGCAGGCGTGCGGTCAACGCGCCACCGGCGCGCTCGTAATCCGGCTCGCCGCCGGCGCCGACGCCGAGCAGCAGCACACGCTGTACGCCGCCGGCGACCGGCAGGAAGGTCTCCACGACGCCCCCCGCCTCACCCTCGAATCGGCTCGCGCGCGCCGCTGCGACGATCGTCGTCAGACCGGCCGCGTCGATCAGCTTGCTGGAAAGGCGGTCGAGGCCGTCCTTTTCGACCGGCAGCGCGATCGTGTCGGCATGGGCGGGGGCTGTCGCGGAAAAGCTGATCTTCATGAAAGCGGGTCTCGGTATGATGATATGGGGGACTCGGATGGCTCTAGGACAATGTGGCGCGAGTGGCAAAACACGGCTGCGATTGCAGCGCGGCCCCGGCGATGCGATAGGGCGGCGACCGTTGGCCGCACTGCGGGATTGTTCTGCGGGCTTGTTGGGATGTGTTTTTCGCCGTGAAGCGTGCCAATCTTCTTGCGAGTTGCGCCCTGCCCCTTGCCCTCGCGCTCAGTAGCGGGGCGCATGCGCAGGATCTCAACCAGCCGACCACGCCACCGCCGCCGCCGTCGGATCAGGCCGCCAGGGACGACCAGGTGCGGTTCAGCGCCGCCGCGCTGGAATATGATATCAACACCGAGGTCGTCACCGCGACGGGTGACGTGCGCATGTACCGCGAGGGCGATCGCCTGCGCGCCGATCGGGTGGAATGGAACCGCAAGACCGGCAAGGTCATCGCGACGGGCAACATCGCCGTGGTCAACCCCGGTGGCGACACCGCCTATGGCGATTCGATCGAACTGACCGATGCGCTCAAGGATGGCGTGGTCGACAACATGCTGATCGTGCTCGGCAAGGGCGGGCGACTCGCGGCACGGCGCGGTACGCGCGCGCTCGACGAAACGGTTACGCTCGACGATGCTGCCTACACCCCCTGCGCCGTCACATCGTCGAGCGGATGCCCGAAGGAGCCGGCGTGGAAGATTACCGCGGTGCGCGTCGTCTATCGACCCGACCGCAACCGCATCTATTACAAGGGTGCGCGGATCAATCTTTTCGGCCTGCCGTCCTTGCCGTTGCCCGCCTTCTCGCACCCGGCGAGCCAGGCCAATCAGAGCGGACTGCTCGCGCCGGACCTGCGCTACGATCGCGTCAACGGCTTCGAATTTGCCCAACCCTATTATTTCGCGCTCGGCCCGAATCGCGGCCTGGTCCTCACGCCGCGCCTCTATTCCGCCGTGCTGCCGATGCTGCAGGGCAATTACCAGGCACTGACCGCAACGGGTGCCTACAAGATCGGCGCCTATGCGACCGTCAGCCGGCGCAGCGACGACCTGCTGACCTCGGCGACCACGACTTCACCGGAGGCGTTTCGCGGCTATCTCGATGGCGTTGGTCGCTTTCAGCTCAGCCCGGAATGGAGCCTGAGCGGTTCGCTGCGCGTCGCGACCGACCGCACCTTCCTGCGGCGTTACGACATCTCGCAGGACGATCGTCTGCGCAGCACGGTCAGCCTCGAACGGATCGACCGTGACAGTTATTTTGCGGTGACCGGCTGGGCGGTGCAGACATTGCGCCTTGGTGATCGCCAGGGCCTGCAGCCCGTCGCGCTGCCGGAAATCGACTATCGTCGCCGCCTTACCGACGGCCTGGTCGGCGGCATCTTGCAACTCCAGGTGAACTCGCTCGCCCTGACCCGCACCGGCGGACAGGATACGCAGCGCGCCTTTGCCAGCGCGCAATGGGACCTGCGCAAGCTGACCCCGCTTGGCCAGCAGATCACCCTGACGGCCTTTGCCCGCGGCGACGTTTACAATGCCAACGACACGCTCGCCACGACGGTGGCAAGCTATCGCGGCGATCCCGGCTTTCATGGCCGCGTCATGGGTGCGCTCGCGTTCGATGTGCAATGGCCGTTCGTCGGCCCGTTTCTCGGCGGTACGCAGCGGCTGACGCCGCGCTTCCAGGTCGTGGCATCGCCACACACGGCAAATCTCCTCGTCCCCAACGAGGATGCCCGCGCGGTCGATCTGGAAGATTCGAACCTCTTCGCGCTCAATCGCTTCCCCGGTTACGATCGCTTCGAGGATTCGTCGCGCATCACCGTCGGCCTCGACTGGAAGGTCGATCTGCCGAACCTGACGATCAACGCCAATGTCGGACAGAGCTACCGGCTCGATTCGCGTCCGGTGCTGTTCCCCGAGGGAACGGGGCTCGGCGGTCGCGTGTCCGACATCGTCGGTCGCACCGAACTGCGCTACAAGGATTTCGTATCGATCACCCATCGTTACCGGCTCGACAAGGACAACCTTTCGGTCCGGCGAAACGAGGTCGACGCCACGATCGGATCGCGTAATACCTACATTTTGCTTGGCTATCTGCGACTCAACCGCAACATCGCGCCGACGCTCGAGGATCTGCGCGATCGCGAGGAGGCGCGCGTCGGGGCGCGGGTCCAGTTCGCGCGCTTCTGGTCGGTATTCGGCTCGACCGTCATCGATCTGACCGATCGCAACGAAGATCCGACCTCGATGGCAAGCGGCTTCGATCCCGTGCGGCATCGTCTCGGCGTGGCCTATGAAGACGATTGCCTCAGGCTTGGTCTGACATGGAAGCGGACCTATCAGGACACCGGCGACGCAAAGGCGGGCAACAGTTTCCTGTTGACGCTGGCTTTCAAGAATCTGGGTCGCTAAGCCATCATTCAGGCGCGACCGGCGAGTAGACGAGTACGAGCGCGCCTCCGCGCGGGATGGGATGACGATAAAGTGATGAATTGGTTGACCAAAGCCAGAGCCGGTCTGGTTGGCGGCGCGATGATCGCCGCGATTTCGACGGGCGCGCTTACCTCGGCACATACGGTCGCGGATCAATCCGCCCCGCAAGTCGGGCTTAATATCCCGAGCAATGTCCAGATTTTCGGCAAGGTGGACCCCAATGTCCGCAAGCCGACGGCGATCGTCAACGGCGTGGTCATTACCGGCACCGACGTCGATCAGCGCGTCGCGCTGATCGTTGTGGCCAATCAGCTGACCAATCTCAGCGCGGATGACACCAATCGCCTGAAACTCCAGGTGCTGCGCGGCTTGATGGATGAAACCTTGGAGATCCAGCACGCCAAGGCGAACGAAATCACGATTACCGCCGACGAGATCAACCAGAGTGTGGTCCGTGTCGCGGCGAATTTCGGGAAGACACCGGCCGAGTTCAACGCCTATCTCCGCTCGGTCGGCTCGTCGGAGCGTTCGCTCCGTCGGCAGATCGAGGGCGAACTCGCCTGGCGTCGCTTCCTCCAGCGCCGCGTCGAACCCCTGATCAATGTCGGCAGCGAGGAAGTCGATGCGATCCTGAAGCGCATGGAGGCGTCGAAGGGCAGCGAGGAATTCCACCTCAAGGAAATCTATCTCTCGGCTGGTCCGGATCGTGCACAGCAGGTGTTCGCGCAGGAACGCCAGATGATCCAGGACATCCAGAAGGGTGAAAAGCCGTTCGAATATTACGCGCAATTCACCGAATCGAGCGCTCGCGCCAAGCTCGGAGATCTTGACTGGCTGAGCAATGAGCAGCTTTCCCAGTTGCCGGACAGCCTTGCCAGCCAGGCACGGCTCATGAAGGTCGGCGAGATCGCCGGCCCGATCGAGGTGCCGGGCGGTTTTTCGATTCTCTATCTGGTCGACAAGCGACGCGTGCTGGAAGCCGACCCGCGCGATTCGCAGCTCACGCTTAAGCAATTGAGCGTCAAGTTCGCGCCCGGCCTGAGCGAGGCGGATGCCAAGGCGCGCCTGCAGGCTTTTGCGAAGGCGACCGAGGCGATCCGCGGCTGCGGCGATGTTTCCAAAGTCGCGTCAGCCATCGGCGCGGAAGTGGTCGATAACGCTTCAGTGCGGGTACGCGACCTGCCTGTGCCACTACAGAAGATCATGCTTGAAATGCAGGTCGGCCAATCGACACCACCCTTTGGGTCAGTCCAGGAGGGTATTCGCTCGCTGGTTCTCTGTGGTCGAGATGACGCACGCGAGGGGACCGCGCCGACATCTCAACAGATTCAGGGCAAGATGGAAGAACAGCGCGTCAACCGGCGCGCCGACCAGATGCTGCGCGATCTGCGGCGCGACGCGATCATCGAATATCGCTAGGGTCGTACGGTGATCGCCCCCCTCGCCGTGTCGATGGGCGACCCGGCCGGAATCGGGCCGGAGATCATCGCCAAGGCATGGTCGATGCGCGAGCGCGAGGGACTGTCGCCGTTCTTCGCCGTTGGTGACGTGCGCGCGGTCGCTGCGGTATGGGATGGCCCGATCGCCGAAATCACTGCGCCCGACGAGGCTGCCACGGTTTTCAACCAAGCGCTGCCGATCTTCGGTGTCATCGATGGTGGAACGATCACCCCTGGGACACCCGATGTGGATGGCGCGCGCTGCGCGCTCCATGCGCTGGAAATGGCGGTCGGGCTGGCGCGATCGAGCACCGTCGGCGCGCTGGTGACCGGGCCGGTGTCGAAGGCGCAGCTCTATGCCATCGGTTTCACGCATCCTGGCCAAACCGAATTCGTCGCAGAGCGCTGTGGGATCGCGGTCGAGAATGCGGTGATGATGCTGGCCGGCCCGACGCTGCGTGTCGTCCCGGCGACGACGCATGTCCCGCTGGCGCAGGTTGCATCGATGTTGTCGGTCGAGTTGCTCGTCGCCAAGGGGCGTGCCACCGCGCGCGGCCTGACACGCAATTTCGGCATCCTCAATCCGCGCATCGCCTTTGCCGGCTTCAATCCGCACGCCGGCGAGAGTGGCGCGATCGGGCGCGAGGAAATCGATTTCATTCAGCCGGCGGTCGCGGTGCTGCGCGATGAAGGTGTGGAGGCCACCGGGCCTTTTGCTGCCGACACGATGTTCCATGAGCGCGCGCGCGCCACCTACGACGCCGCGATCTGCTGTTATCACGACCAGGCGCTGATCCCGATCAAGACGCTGTATTTCGATCAGGGCGTCAATATCACGCTGGGATTGCCGATCGTGCGCACCTCGCCCGACCATGGCACTGCCTTTGGCATTGCCGGGCAGGACCGCGCCGAGCCGGGTGCGATGATCGCCGCCATCCGCATGGCGGCGCAGGCGGCGGCATTGCGCAGCGCCAGGGGCGGATGACCGTCGACCTGCCACCGCTGCGCGAGGTCATCGCGCGGCATGGCCTCGCCGCCAGCAAAGCGCTGGGCCAGAATTTTCTGCTCGACGCGCAATTGCTGGCGCGGATCGCCCGTATTCCCGGTGACCTGACCGATGCCGAGGTACTGGAAATCGGCCCCGGCCCCGGTGGCCTGACGCGCGCACTGCTCGCAGCGGGCGCCAAGGTCACCGCGATCGAGCGCGACCGTCGTTGCATCCCGGCACTGGCCGAGCTTGGTGAGGCCTATCCCGGCCGGTTGCGCGTGATTGAGGACGACGCTTTGACCGTCGACGCGCGACCGTTGTTCGTGGGGCGGCCGCATATCGCTTCCAACCTGCCCTATAATATCGGCACCGCGCTTCTGGTGCGTTGGCTTTCGGCGGAGTGGCAGCCCTGGTGGCAGAGCCTGACGCTGATGTTCCAGCGCGAGGTCGCTGACCGCATCGTGGCACACCCCGGCGATGATGCGTTTGGACGTCTTGCCGTGCTCGCCCAGTGGCGCGCGACCGCCAGGCTGGCGATGCCGGTGCATCGCTCGGCCTTCACGCCACCGCCCAAGGTGATGTCGGCGGTGGTGCACATCACGCCCGATGCGGCACCCGACGGCGCGGTCTTTGCGACGCTCGAGCGGTTGACCGCCGCCGCCTTTGGCCAGCGGCGCAAGATGCTGCGTAAGAGCGTCAAGTCGGTGCCTGGCGCGCTCGACGCGCTCGATAGGTTGGGCATCGATTCAGCGCGCCGTGCCGAGACGCTGTCGATTGAGGAATTTATCGCGATCGCCCGCGTGCTCGGTTGATCAATTGCTCGCCGGCTTGGGCGTCGTCTCGACCGAGGCGGTCGCGATCGGCGGGCCCTTGGCGATCACGGCTGCCAGGGCGCTTGCCTCGGCGCACGAGCCCTTGCCGCAAGCAACCTTGACCTTGGCGAGATTGTCGCGTGCGCGCTGTACCGCGCCTTTGGCGACATAGGCTTCGCCCTGCCCTTTGAGCGCCGCAATGTCGTTGGGGTCGAGCAGCAACGCCTCGCGGTAAAGCCGAATCGCCTTGCCCGGCAATCCGCGCGCCTGCGCCACAGCGCCCAGGGCGACAAAGGCCTCGCGATTGTGCGGATCGACCGCCAGTGCGGTTTCCAGCGCGTCGGTCGCCGCATCGAGATTGCCAGCGGCCTGCGCCGCGCGCCCCTTGGCGAGCAGCGCCATCGAGCGCGCATCGACCGGAGCCATGGCCTTCTGCCCATGCAGCGAGGCCGACACGGTCAGCAGCGTCAACGCTGCGGCAGCGGCGACGGTCGAGTAACGCATGATCAACTCCAGTCTCGGCACGGTAGTTCGAGCTAGCATGACCGCCGGAGGCGCGCGACAAAAAAGCCGTCGGTGGCGTCGTGGGCTGGGGTCAACCGGATGCCGGGGCCATGGGCACGCCCGGCAGGTAGATCGAGCGTGTCCGCGCGCCAATCCGGATGCGAGTCGAGAAACGCTGCCGCCTGCCCTGCCCCTTCCTCGTCGAGCAGCGAGCAGACGATATAGACCAGCGCGCCGCCCGGCTTCACCAGTTTGGCGCCGAGCGAAAGGACGTGACGCTGGGTCGCCGCCAGCCGGGTCAGCCGGTCGGGGGTCAGCCGCCATCGTGCTTCCGGGTTGCGGCGCCACGTACCGGTTCCGGAACAGGGCGCATCGATCAGCACGGTATCCGCTTTGCCCTGCCAGTCCGCCAGCGCCTCGGCTTCGCGGTCGGGATCGAGCAGCCGCGTCTCGACGATCGACACGCCGGCGCGCGTCGCGCGCGGCGCGAGGCGCGACAAACGCGCGCGGTCGGTATCGGTCGCCAGGATCGTACCGCTATTTTCCATCAGCGCGGCGAGCGCCAGCGTCTTGCCCCCGGCGCCGGCGCAAAGATCGACAACCCGCTCGCCCGGCTTCGCATTGGCGGCCAGCGTCACGAACTGGCTGCCCGCGTCCTGGACCTCGATCTTGCCCTCATTATAGGCAGGAATGTCGTCGAGATTGGTGCCTGCGGACAAGCGCCTGCCGGCCGGGAGGCCCGCAATCGGCTCGCCGATATCGATATCGGTGGCAGCCACGTTGAGGCGAATGTCGAGCGGTGCGCGCTGGATCAATGCGGCCTGCTCCCTTTTCCCGAGCCCCGAATCAGCAAGGCGCTTGACGATCCAGGTCGGCGCGACGCCGACTTGCGCCCCGGGCTCGTCGGCAGCGATCGGTTCGGGTGCGTGGACACCGCCGTCGAAGCGGGTCGCGAGCTCCGCATCCTTCCTTGCAACCGCGATCATCGCGGCGCGTCCCGACGCCGGGCGCGGTCCCGCCAGCCGAATCGCTTCGTACACAAGCTCGCGCACGGCGCGGCGATCCTTGCTGCCGGCGTAGCGGCGCGTCGTGAAATAACGCGTGATCAGCGTATCGGCGGCGGCGCCCTGGTCGCGCGCAGCGGCGATGATGGTGTCGAGCAGCTCGATGGCGGCCTGGACTCTTGCCTGGGGGGTCACCGTGTGGGGTAATTCGGGGCTTCGCGGGTGATCGTCACGTCATGGACGTGGCTCTCGGACAGGCCCGCGCCGGTGATCTGGATGAAGCGGGCACGCTCCTGGAGATCCTTGATCGTCGCCGAACCGGTATAACCCATCGCCGCGCGCACCCCGCCGACCAGCTGGTGGATAACGTCGCGCGCCGGCCCCTTGAACGCGACCTGCCCCTCGATCCCCTCCGGCACCAGCTTCATCTGGTCCTTGATATCGCCCTGGAAATAGCGGTCGGCCGATCCGCGCCCCATCGCCCCGACCGAACCCATGCCGCGATAGGATTTATAGGCGCGACCCTGATAGAGAAAGGTGTCGCCAGGCGCTTCTTCGGTGCCGGCGAGCAGCGACCCGATCATCACCGACGACGCGCCGGCGGCGAGTGCCTTGGCAATGTCGCCCGAGGTGCGGATGCCGCCATCGGCGATCACGGGCACCCCGGCCCTGGCGCCTGCCTCGGCGCAATCCATCACTGCGGTAAGCTGCGGCACACCAACGCCCGCCACGACGCGCGTCGTGCAGATCGAACCCGGACCGATCCCGACCTTGATACCGTCGGCGCCGGCGTCGATCAGCGCGCGTGTCGCCTCTGCCGTGGCGACGTTGCCGGCGATCACCTGAACCGCATTGGACAGCTTCTTGACCCGCTCGACCGCGCGCGCGACGTCGCGATTATGGCCATGCGCGGTATCGATCACGACGAGATCGAGCTCGGCATCGACCAGCGCCGCGGTGCGCTCAAACCCCTTGTCGCCCACCGTCGTGGCGGCGGCGACACGCAACCGGCCGGCGCCATCCTTGGTGGCGTGCGGATAGGTCACCGCCTTTTCGATATCCTTGACCGTGATCAGGCCGATGCAGCGATAGGCATCGTCGACGACGAGCAGCTTCTCGATGCGACGCTGGTGGAGCAGGCGGCGCGCTTCCTCCTGCCCGACGCCGGGCGAAACGGTGGCGAGGTTCTCATGCGTCATCAGCTCCGAAACGGGCTGGCGCGGGTTACCGGCAAAGCGCACGTCGCGGTTGGTCAGGATGCCGACCAGCTTGCCGCCGACCTCGACCACCGGGATGCCGCTGATCTTGTGACGCGTCATCAACGCCTGCGCATCGGACAGCGTGGCGTCGGGGCCGATCGTGATCGGATTGACCACCATGCCCGATTCGAAGCGCTTCACCGCGCGCACGGCGGCGACCTGGGTTTCGATGTCGAGATTGCGGTGCAGCACGCCGATACCGCCAAGCTGCGCCATGACGATCGCCATGTCGGCCTCGGTCACCGTGTCCATCGCCGCGGAAAGCACCGGGATCGAAAGGCTGATGCCGCGCGTCAGCTGGGTCGACGTATCGGCTTCACTGGGCACCAGCGACGATTCAGCTGGAACCAGCAGGACGTCGTCAAAGGTGAGGCCGAGGCGAATGTCCATGGGATGCCAGTTCCTGCGAGGGGCGAGTCGTGGCGGTCCATGTAACCAAACACCCCGCGGCTTGCTAGGCTGACGCGCGCCGGCAACGCATTTCGCTATAACGCCGCCCGCGATATGCTAATCAAGCATCGCGTCGGCGTGCTCGCCGACAGCGTCATGGGGAAGCAATCATGGGTTTCACAATCGCCGCCCTGCTGCTGTTCATCGTCCTGATCTACATCATGATGAGCATCAAGGTCGTCCGTCAGGGCTATCAATATACCATCGAGCGGTTCGGCAAGTTCACCGCCGTCGCGCACCCCGGCCTGACGATGATTCTGCCCTTCTTCGATCGTGTCGGCCGCCGGGTGAACATGATGGAGCAGGTGCTCGACATTCCGGGCCAGGAAATCATCACCAAGGACAATGCGATGGTCGCGGTCGATGGCGTGGTGTTCTTCCAGGTGCTCGACGCCGCCAAGGCCGCCTATGAGGTCAGCGACCTCTATGTCGCGATCATGCAGCTGGCGACGACCAATTTGCGCACCGTGATGGGCTCGATGGATCTCGACGAACTGCTGTCCAAGCGTGACGAGATCAACGGCCGGCTGCTTGCCGTGGTCGATCACGCGACCGAGGCATGGGGCGTGAAGATCACGCGCGTCGAGCTCAAGGACATTCGCCCGCCGGCGGACATCGTCAATGCGATGACGCGCCAGATGAAGGCCGAGCGCGAAAAGCGCGCAACGATCCTCGAATCCGAGGCCGCGCGGCAGAACGAGATCAACCGCGCCGAAGGTTTGAAGCAGGCGCAAATTCTCGAAGCCGAGGGTCGCAAGGAAGCCGCCTTTCGCGATGCCGAGGCGCGCGAGCGCTCGGCCCAGGCCGAAGCGACCGCCACCAAGATGGTGTCCGACGCGATCGAAGGCGGCAGCACCCAGGCGATCAACTATTTCGTCGCGCAGAAATATGTCGAGGCGATCAGCCAGTTCGCCACCTCGCCCAATGCCAAGACGATCCTGTTCCCGGTCGAGGCAACGCAGTTGATCGGCACGCTTGGCGGTATCGGCGAACTGGTCCGTGATGCGGTCGGTGCCAATCAGGCGTCGGCCGCAGCTGCGGCGGCAGCGCCCCGCGCGCCGAGCCGGCCCGGCCCCTTCGAGGGAGGCGCTGCATGACCTGGTCGTTGTTGACCGCAAGCGCCGGCGCTTCGTGGCTTGTCGGCGCACTGCTGCTGGCAATCGCCGAACTGATTGCGCCCGGCTTCTTCCTGATCTTCGTCGCTGCCGCCGCGGCGGTCACGGGATTCGTCCTGCTCGCCTTTCCCGGCATGCACGTCATCACCCAGGTTGTGCTGTTTGCCCTGTTTGGCGCCGCTGCCGTCGCGCTGGGGCGCGACTGGTATCAGCGCATCCGCGGCGTCACCACGCGCCCCGATCTCAATGATCGCGCGGGCAAGCTGGTCGGCAAGACCGTCCATGTCTGCGAGGCGATCGTCGACGGCGAGGGCCGCGTGCGGGTCGGCGATGGCGCGTGGACCGCGCAGGGCGCAGATGCCCCCGTCGGAACGCTTGTCCGCATCATCGGAGTCGAGGGCACCTTGTTGCAGGTCGAACCGGCCTGAGGGTGCGATACAGATCGCCGGTTAACCCGGCGATCCGTCGCAATGGGTCGTCAGCTCTTGCCGAACAGGCCCTTGGCGAAGCCGGCAATCTCGTCGGTCGCGCTGCCGTTGCCATTCTGGTCGAGCATGCCGCCCAGCGTGCCCATGATCCCGCCCGCGCCACCGCCCTGCGCGACGAGCATGCTGGCGAACTGCCCCAGCGCGCCTTCGCCGCCAATGTGCCCGACGATTTGCTGCAATATGTCGGTCGGCAGGCCGGTCGCGGCAGCCGCGGTGTCGACGGTATTGCCTGGCGCGGTATGCGCCTGACCGAGCGCGGTTATGGCGCTGGCTGCCTGCTCGGGTGAAATGCCGACCTTGGCGGCCAGCCCGGCGACATCGACGTTCGAAGCAATCTGACCCAGCAGTCCGTCAAGCATTCCCATGGCATTTACCCCTTCATATCGGTCCCGGTACGACCTCCCTAACATGACGTCGGAAAGGGTGCGAGATCGGGTGTCACCAAGGTGAGCCGGGCAGAAGCCGATTTGAGTAGCGCCGGGCTGTAGAAGCGCAGCGGCCAGTCGCGCCGGCCCGCGGGTGAAGCAAGCAACGCGTTGACGGCGTCCACCAGGGGCTCGGCCGTGGAGCGGGTTGCGAGGTGCGCCCGCACCCCCGCGACGAACGCGCGGGTGATGCTCTCGTGGTAGCCCTGCGTGGCGTCGTTCACCCCGCCGACGCTTTCATTGTAGCGGCGGATGATCGTCGCGATCTCGGCGTCGACATCGATGTCGGGCCGATCGCGCAGCAGCCACAAGGTCGCGCCGAGATGGGCTTCGTGAGTCCATTCGGCTTTCGGCAGCGTACAGTCGAGCAAGCCCTCGCCGAGATGGCGTATCGCGGCATCGTCGGCGAAGGGGCGGTAGGTCGGTTCGGTCATCGGATCGGGCTCTCTTTCAGGCGCCCGATCCGAGACCGGGCCGTTCAGGCGGTGGCGGGGGTTCGTGGTGCGGCTTGTCGCACCCCCTCGTCGACATGCTCGGCGAATTGGGCGAAATTCTCGACGAACAGATCGACCAGCCTGGCCGCCGTCGCGTCATAGTCCGCCTTGTTCGGCCACGTCTCGCGTGGATCGAGGATGGCGCTGTCGACGCCCGGCACCGACACCGGCACCTTGAAGCCGAAATTGGGATCGGTGCGGAATTCGGCATGGTTGAGGCTGCCGTCGAGCGCGGCGTTGAGCAGCGCGCGGGTCGCCTTGATCGGCATGCGGCTGCCGATGCCGTATTTTCCCCCGGTCCAGCCGGTATTGACCAGCCAGCAATCCACCCCGCCCTTGGCGATCCGCTCCTTGAGCAGATTGCCGTAGACCGACGGATGGCGCGGCATGAACGGTGCGCCGAAGCAGGTCGAGAAAGTGGCGTCGGGCTCGGTCACGCCGATTTCGGTGCCGGCGACGCGTGCAGTGTAGCCCGACAGGAAGTGATACATCGCCTGGTCGGGCGTCAGCTTCGAGATCGGCGGCAGCACGCCATAGGCGTCCGCCGTCAGCATCACGATGTTGCGCGGCACCGGCCCCATATTGTCGCTCGATGCATTGGGAATGAAATCGATCGGATAGGCGCCGCGGCTGTTCTCCGCGAGGCTGGCATCGTGCAGATCTAGCTGGCGCGTAACCTGATCCATCACGACATTTTCGAGCACCGTGCCGAAACGCTTGGTCGTCGCGAAGATCTCGGGCTCGGCGTCGGCCGACAGCCGGATCATCTTGGCGTAGCAACCACCCTCGAAGTTGAACACCGCGGTGTCCGACCAGCCATGCTCGTCATCGCCGATCAGCGTGCGGCTGGCGTCCGCACTGAGCGTCGTCTTGCCCGTGCCCGACAGGCCGAAGAACACTGCGGTATCGCCCTTGGGGCCGATATTGGCCGAGCAGTGCATCGGCATCACGCCATCGACAGGTAACAGATAGTTGAGCAGGCCGAACACCGACTTCTTCATCTCGCCGGCATATTTGGTGCCGCCGATCAGGATCAGCTTTTCGGTGAAGTTGACCGCGATCACGGTCTCGCTGCGGCAACCGTGCCGCGCCGGATCGGCCTGGAAGCTCGGCAGGTCGATGATCGTATAGTCAGCGACGAAACTGCGCAGTTCCGACTCGTCGGGACGAACCAGCATCGTGCGGATGAACAGATTGTGCCACGCCAGTTCGTTGATCACGCGGACGCGAACGCGGTTCTCGGGCTGCGAGCCGCCGAACAGATCCTGGATGAACAGGTTTTCCTTGTCCTTCAGCGCTGCCATGAAATCGGCCTTGAGCGCGGCGAAGTGCTCGGGCGACATTGCTCGGTTGGATTTGCCCCACCATACGACCGACTCGGTTTCGGCATCGCGCACGATAAACTTGTCCTGCGCCGAACGGCCGGTGTGCTTGCCCGTTTCGACGACCAGCGGGCCGTCCGCCGACAGCTTGCCCTCGTTGCGCGCCACCGCGGCCTCGACCAGCCGCGCCGTCACGAGGTTCCAGTACAGGGTTGCCCTCGTTTCGATGCCCTGGGCTTCGAGCCCGGCGTCCGGAATCCGATCGCTCACTTTTACCACTCTCCTGAAACCAGCGCCCATGCGCGGCCGCATACGTATGCGGCTCGAATCGGCATGCGCATATCGTTGGGATGCCAGTCGGTCAAATGGGTCGCAAAACTCGTACAAGGACGACGTGGTTGAGCCCCGCGATGCTTTCGACTAACCGGTGACGCCAATGGACAAGGCGCACTTCGCATGACCGCTTCCATCGCGCTCGTCGATGACGACCGCAACATCCTCACCTCGGTGTCGATCGCACTTCAGGCCGAGGGCTTTATTACCCGGGTCTATTCCGACGGCGAGACCGCGCTCAAGGCGTTGATCGACAACCCGCCCGACCTCGCCATCTTCGACATCAAAATGCCGCGCATGGACGGACTCGAACTGTTGCGCCGGCTGCGCGAGAAGAGCGCCATTCCGGTTATTTTCCTGACCAGCAAGGACGACGAACTCGACGAGGCGCTGGGCCTGGCAATGGGTGCCGACGATTATATCGCCAAGCCCTTCTCGCAACGCCTGCTGATTGCCCGGATCCGCGCGATCCTGCGCCGTACCGAGCTGGCGCAGGCCGGGACCGCGGGGAGCGAGGAAGCCAGCGAGGCCGAACTGGTGCGGGGTCGGCTGACGATGGATACCGCGCGGCACCGCGTCACATGGGGCGGCACCCCCGTGACCTTGACGGTGACAGAATTCCTGATCCTCGAGACGCTCGCCCAGCGCCCCGGCATCGTCAAGACGCGCAACCAGCTGATGGATGCCGCCTATCACGACGATATCTATGTCGATGATCGCACGATCGACAGCCACATCAAGCGCGTGCGGCGCAAATTCCGGCAGATCGATCCCGAGTTCGATGCCATAGAAACCTTATATGGCGCCGGATACCGATTCTCCGAGGAGTGACGAGCGCGAACTGCGCTTCGGCTTTTCGACCCGCGTCTCGCTCACGCCGCGCATCCTGTTCGTCAACATCTTCGCGCTGGCGCTGCTCGCCTTTGGCTTCTTCTACCTCGATTCATACCGCAGCCGCATTGTCGACAGCCGTGTCGCCCAGGCGGGTCGCGAGGTCCGGCTGATCGCCGAGGCGATCGCCGCGGTACCGAAGGATCAGCGCGACGCGCTCGCCCTGCGCCTCGCCCACGATACCGGAACACGCCTGCGGCTCTATGACGCGGCGGGCACGCTGCTCGGCGATACGAGGGCGCTGGGGCTGCGCAACTTCGTGCTGGTCGATCCCGACAAGGAGGACCTCGGGCAGCGCATCGCCCGCTTCCTCGACGCGATGATCGACACCGTCGTCAACGCCGCGCGCGCGCCGCTCTATCGCGAGCGCAAGGGCGGTCTCGACTGGCCCGACGTACGCACCGCGCGCGACACCCACACCGCGCCCGCCACGGTGTGGCGCGCGCCGGATCGCACGCCGGTCATCACCGCGGCTGCCGCCCTGCCCGATGGCGGCGTCGTCATGACCACGGTCAATGCGCGCGACATCACCAAGACGGTTCGCGTCGAACGTTATCGCCTCGGCGTGGTGTTGGCGGTCACCGCGCTGCTGTCGGTCCTGCTGTCGCTGTTTCTCGCCCGCACGATCGTTCGCCCGATGCGCCAGCTCGCCCGCGCCGCGGTCCGCGTCCGACTCGGTCGCGCGCGCGAAGTGGTGGTGCCACGCCTGCCCGATCGCCGCGACGAGATCGGCCTGCTCGCGCGCGCGCTGTCCGACATGAGCCTCGCATTGCGCGCACGGATCGACGCGATCGAAGCCTTTGCCGCCGACGTAACGCATGAGATGAAGAACCCGCTCGCGTCGCTGCGCTCGGCGGTCGAGGGGCTGGCGACGGTCAAGCAACCAGATTTGCAGGAAAAACTGCTGGCGATCGTGCGCGACGACGTTCATCGGCTCGATCGCCTGATCACCGACATCGCCGAGGCGTCACGCCTCGACGCGCAGCTCAGCCGCGCCAAATTCGAGCCGGTCGATGTCGGCGCGATGCTCGCCGGGCTTATCTCGTCGCGCGAGGAGCGCGGCGTCGAGCGTGGCGTACGCCTGCGCTTCGATCGCGCCGACGCGCAGCGCATGGTCGTGCTCGGCGAAGGTGCTCGGCTGGTGCGCGTGTTCGAGAACCTTATCGAGAACGCCCTGTCCTTCTCTCCCGATAACGGCCTGATCACGATCTCGGCGGTGCGGAGCGGCGACATGCTAGAAATCCGCGTCGAGGACGAAGGCCCCGGCGTGCCGGAAGAAGCGCGTACCCAGGTCTTCACCCGCTTCCAGTCGCTGCGCCCCGAGGGCGAGGCCTTTGGCCAGCACAGCGGCCTCGGACTCGCCATCGCCAAGACCATCGTCGAGGGCCATCAGGGCAGTATCGTGGTCGAGGCGCGGCACGACCGGATGCGCGGGGCACGTTTCGTCGTGCGCTTGCCCCTGTCGCGTCCATGAGCGCGACCCGGATCCACGCGACCACCGTCGCGATCGACGGGCGCGGGGTGATGATCGTCGGGCCATCCGGCGCGGGCAAATCGGATCTCGCCCTGCGGCTGATCGATCGCGGCGCCGTGCTGGTCAGCGACGATTACACCGAGTGCGCGGCGCGTGAGGGGGTCCTGATGGCGTCCGCGCCGCCGACGATCGCGGGCAAGATCGAGGTGCGCGGTCTCGGCATCGTCGACATGCCGCAAGCGGGACCGACCGCCGTGGCGATGGTCGTGACGCTCGCTGACACGGTCGAACGCATGCCCGAGCGCGGGACCACCCGCATCGCCGGCGTCGAGCGTTGTCTGATCGCGATCGACGCATTCGAAGCATCGGCGCCGATCAAGGTGGAAATTGCCCTGTCGCGACTGGTAGAGGAGCCGAGATGACCAGCGCTCCCAAGGATATCCTCCTCGTCACCGGCATGTCGGGTGCCGGCAAGTCGACCGTGCTGCGGACGCTCGAGGACCTTGGCTGGGAGGTCGTCGACAATTTGCCGCTTCTGTTGCTCGAACGGCTGTTGAGCGCGCCGCCGGCCGAAGGCGCCGATGGGCCCGACCGCCCGCTCGCGCTGGGCATCGGTGCCGGTACGCGCGATTTCGATGCCGGGCGCATCATCCACCGCGTCAACGCGCTGCGCGAGCGATTCGATATCGGCACGCTGTTCCTCGACTGTGCCGGGGGTGAGCTCGAACGGCGTTATTCCGAGACGCGTCGCCGTCATCCGCTCGCGCTGGACCGGCCCGCATCGGACGGCATCGCGCGCGAGCGCGAGTTGCTCGCCCCGCTGCGCACCTGGGCGAACCGGCTGATCGACACGACCGATCTCGGCGCCAACGAACTTGCCCAGCAGATCCGCGCCAATTTCGCCCGCGAGCGGTCGGGTGAACCGACTTTGCTGGTAACCTCGTTCGGTTTTGCGCGCGGCCTGCCGCGCGGCGCCGATCTGGTGTTCGACATGCGCTTCCTGCGCAATCCGCACTGGGTCGAGTCGCTGCGCCCCGGCACCGGACTCGATTCCGACGTCAGCGCCTATATCGCCGACGATCCCGCCTATGATGAAGCACTGGCGAAGATCGAATCACTGCTGCTGTTGCTGCTCCCGCGCTACCGGGCGGAAGGAAAATCCTATGTCACTATCGCCTTCGGCTGTACCGGCGGGAGACATCGCTCGGTCCATGTCACCGAGCGGGTGGCGGCACGGTTGCGCGACGCCGGATTTTCGCCCACGGTCGCGCACCGCGATCTCGCGGCAGCTCCCCAGGATTCATTGGAGGGGGCGCCGCGCGGCCAGTCTGGGGACGGGACGACATTGGTAATGAAGGAATCCGGGCAATGATCGGCCTTGTCCTGGTGACGCACGGCCGCCTCGCGGAAGAATTCGTCACGGCGATGGAGCATGTAGTCGGCAAGCAGGAGCGCATCGCGACGATCGCGATCGGCGCCGATGACGATATGGAGGCGCGCCGCAAGGATATCGCCGACGCGATCGCCGCGGTCGACGCCGGGCGCGGCGTGATCGTGCTGACCGATCTGTTCGGCGGCACGCCCTCCAATCTCGCCATCTCGCTGATGGAGCGCGGTCGCGTCGAGGTCATCGCGGGGATCAACCTGCCGATGCTGATCCGGCTCGAATCGGCGCGCAAGTCGATGAAGGTCGTCGATGCCGTCGCCGCCGCGCGCGAGGCGGGCCGCAAATATATTTCGGTCGCCTCCGAGGTCCTGGGCGAGGCAGCCGCCTGATGTCGGTGAGCCGCCGGGTCATGATCGCCAACAAGCGCGGTCTCCACGCGCGCGCCAGTGCCAAGTTCGTCACGCTAGCCGCCACCCTGCCGTGCGAGGTCGCCGTCGAGAAGGACGGTGCCGGCTCGGTGACGGGCACCTCGATCATGGGGCTGATGATGCTCGGCGCGGCGATGGGCGACAGCATCGTCATTTCCGCCGAGGGTGACGGCGCCGAGACCTCGGTCGCCACGTTGTGCGAACTGGTCGAGGCCAAGTTCGGCGAGGACTGACGCTTGCCGCGCGAAATTACCGCCTATTCCAACCCGCTGATCAAGCGCGTCCGGTCGTTGCGCGAAAAGCGCCACCGGCGCGAGGAAGGGCTGTTCCTCGCCGAGGGGCTGCGCATCCTGACCGAAGCGCGCGAGGCGGGCCGGCTGCCGGTCTATCTGTTCTTCGCGCGTGACAGCGCCAACCATCCGCTCGTCCGCGCGCTGGTCGCCGATGTCGAAGCCGCCGGTGGCGAGGCGATCGAGACGGTCCCGGACATCCTCTCCAAACTGTCCGGCAAGGATAACCCGCAGGCGGTCGTCGGCGTGTTCGAGGAATTCGCCGTCACGCTCGACCAGATCGATCGCACGCGTTCGCCGATCTGGCTGGTCGCCGAGCGGCTGCGTGATCCCGGCAATCTCGGCACGATACTGCGCACCGGCGATGCGGTCGGGGCCGGTGGCCTGATCCTGATCGGCGAGTGCGTCGATCCCTTCTCGGTCGAGGCGGTCCGCGCCAGCATGGGCGCGCTGTTCACCGTGCCCGTCGTCCAGTCGGGGTGGGGTGAGTTCCTCGTCTGGCTGCGCAAGGGTCCCGGGCAGCTGGTCGGCCTCAGCCTCGACACCGAGCATGACTATCGCGCCGCGCGATACCTTGTGCCGACCTTCCTGCTCACCGGCAACGAGTCGCAGGGCATGCCCGATGGCTATGCGGCGGCGTGCGACCTGCTGGTCAAGATCCCGATGCGCGGCAAGGCCGACAGCCTCAACGCGGCCGTGGCGACCGCAGTGATGGCCTATGAGGTACTCGCTCAGACCGCAGGTAGCTGAACGGGCAAGTCACGCACGGTTCAGCGTTTGCCGGTTAGCCCGGGTGCTGGGAGAAACGCTATGAAACCGATTATCGCGCTTGCCGCCCCTGCCCTGTTGATCGCGACCGCCGCCACCGCCCAACCCGCATCGCCGCCGTACCGCGCGTCGGGCAGCGAACCGACCTGGACGCTGCGCATCGATCGCGGCCTCATAGCCTTCGCTGCACCGCGCGAACGTTTGCGCGTCGTCGCCCCCGCCCCGGTCGCGCGCCCCAGCTTCAACGGCCTGCGCTACGTCACCCCGCGGATCACCGTCGACGTGACCTACGTCCGCTGCATCGACCTGCGCACGCGCGAGGCCTATCATGACCGCGTGACCGTCATGGTCGGCCGGCGCAGCTTCAGCGGATGCGGCGGCGAGAAGCTGACCCCGACGCTCGCGCTCGCCGGCACGCGCTGGATGATCGCCGCGGTCGACGGTCGCCCCGTCCGTACCGCGCGCACCACCGACATCCGCTTCACCGATACGCGCATCGCCGGCAATGCCGGGTGCAACAGCTTTGGCGGTGCCTATCGTTTTGCGGGCGACCGCCTGAGCACAGGCCAGGTCATGACGACAAAAATGGCCTGCGTGGGGCCGGGCGCTGACGTCGAGGGTCGCTTCCTTGCGGCGATTGCCAGCGCGCGTGTCGTGCGTAGCGGCGCCGATACGATCACGCTGTCCGGCGAAAGCGGCACGATAGAGTTGCGCGCTGCACGCTGATCTTACAGCAGTGCTCGGGTCTCAGGTGTGGCGCTTTCGCTGCTCGGCAATCCACCGCAGTTCGCCCTGCGACTTGGTGTCGCCGGGATCGAGTTCGAGGCACTTGCGATACATCGCTTCAGCCTCGTCGAGCTTGCCCTCCTCGACGAGATTGTAACCGAGGCCACGCCATGCGCGCCCGCGCTCAACCTTCAACGATGCCGAATCAAATTCGGCACTTTCATCCGCACGACGATAGGTGGCGTCGGAGGCCGACCAGTTATGTTGCTGCTGATAGGCGAAGCCCAGTTCGTTGAGATAATGGGCGTGATGTGGTGCCATCGCCGTGGCGCGCTCCAACAACGCCGCAGCCTCGCTGAAATGATGGCCGTCGTCCAGGATATAACCCTTCAGGAACAATGCCCTGCACCAGCCTGGTCCGATCGCGATGGCGGACTTCTTGGCGGTTGCGGCCTCCATCAGGTACAGTAGCGTCTCCGCGTAACTCGAGCTGCAGTAGATGGCGCGCTTCTCGCTGGCGAACCGGCGCTGATAGGCGTCGAGCGTCGTATCGAGAATGGGCGTGGCCTCACCCAGCTTGCCGTCGGACACAAGTTGGTCGGCACGATCGACGGCTGCGGCTTGCGGGTCGGAATCGGCTTGCTTCCCCGGCGTCGCAGGAACAGCGGCAAGAACCATGGCGGCTGCGATCACAAGCAATGTCATGCGCTTCTCCCGAAAGCAGCAACGTCATAAGCGTACGGCGACGGCTCCTTCAATGATTGTCTTCCACCGTCATTCCGCCGCTTCGCCGATGTCTTCGATCAACTTGGGAACCTCGCCATAGCGCGCCAGTGCCTCGACGGGGGGCACCTCCTCGATCTCGCGGGCGCCGGGCTCGATGTTTAGGCCGAGAAATTTCCGGCCACTGCTTAGAACGTTACGCTCGAAGCTTCCAACGAACTTGTTGTAGTTGTTGACCGCGCTCGACAGCCCGCTCCCCATGACACGCAAATGCTGCGCCGAAATGGCGAGGCGGTCGTACAGCTCCTTGCCCAGTTCGCCGATCTTGCGCGCTTCCTTGGCCAGCTTCTCCTGTCGCCACACCGCCGACACCGTCCGTGCGATCGCGATGAGATTGGTCGGGGTCGCCAGCAGCACGCGCTTTTCGAACGCGAAATCCCACAAGGTCGGATCGTGCTCGAGTGCCGCGGACAGGAAATGCTCGCCCGGCACGAACATGATGACATAATCGGGTGCGTCGGCGAACTGGCTCCAATAGGCCTTGTTGCCCAGCGCGTTGACATGCGCGCGCATCGCCGTCGCATGCGCCGCCAGCCCGATCACCCGCTCCGCCTCGTCGACCGCGCCAAAGGCATCCTGATAGGCGTTGAGCGAGACCTTGGCGTCAATCACCAGCGCACGACCGCCGGGGACGCGAATGATCGCGTCGGGGCGAAGCCGCCCGCCTTCATCGTCGCTGACGCTGACCTCGGTCTGGAAATCGGCATGCTCGGACAGGCCGCAGGTTTCGAGCACGTTCTTCAACTGCTGTTCGCCCCACCGCCCGCGCGACTTGGGCGCGTTGCGCAGCGAGTTGACCAGCTTGGCCGCCTCGCTGCTGACCTTTTCCTGGCCGACGCGCATCGCCTCGATCTGGCCCTTAAGCTCGCTGAACGCGCCCTTGCGCTCGGCCTCGACCTTGCCGACCGCCTCTTCGTAGCGCAGCAGTCGATCGCTGACCGGTTGCAGCATCGATTTGAGATTCTGCCCCGCCGTTTCTTCCGACTGGCGAAAACGCTCGTCGGCGCGCTTGAGGAACACCTCCTGCGCCTGCCCCAGCGCCTTGGCCGACAGTTCGGCGAACTGCCCGGCCATCGCCTCCTTGGCCTCGAGCAATTCCTTCTGTCGCGACTCGAACGCCGAGGCGAGCGTCTTCAACTCGATATTCTCCAGCCGCGCGATGTCGCGCTCGTCGCGCAGCAACGCGGCTTCCTCGCGCATCAGCTCCGCACTTCGTGCGCGTTCCTCGGCCGCAGCTAGATCGACGATGGCGCGCTTGAATTCCTCGGTACGCGCGTCGCGCTCGGCACGGAGTTGCGCCGTACCCCGGCTGCCGAGCAGCCACCCGATCAGCGCCCCCCCGACGAGCACCGCCACAACCACCAGCGCCGTCATCATTCCGTCCATTCACGCCTCACAGAACATTCGGCGAACTTTCTAAACCGTACGCGACGATTGGCAAAGTGCCTTGCGGTGGACCGTGCCGACGTTACCCTTCGCGGCATGTTGAGCGACATCGAGATCTCGCGCGCCGCCACGCTTCAGCCGATCGGCGTGATCGCCGAGCGTGCCGGGCTCCCGGCCGAGGCGATCGAACCCTATGGTCGCCACAAGGCCAAGATCGACCTCGCGCTGGTGCCGCCAGCGACCAGCCGGGGCAAGCTGATCCTGGTGACGGCAATCAACCCGACTCCGGCCGGCGAGGGCAAATCGACCACCTCGGTCGGCCTTGCCGACGCGCTCAACCGGATCGGCCGCAAGACCGTGCTCGCCCTGCGCGAGCCGTCGCTCGGACCGTGCTTCGGCACCAAGGGCGGCGCGACCGGCGGCGGCTATGCCCAGGTCGTGCCGATGGAGGACATCAACCTCCACTTCACCGGCGATTTCCACGCCATCACCGCGGCACACAATCTGCTCGCCGCGATGATCGACAATCATATTCATTGGGGCAATGCGCTCGACATCGACACGCGGCGCATCGTCTGGCGCCGCGTGCTCGACATGAACGACCGGGCGTTGCGCGAGATCGTCCAGTCGCTCGGCGGCCCGGCCAATGGCTTTCCGCGCGAGTCCGGCTTCGACATCACCGTCGCGTCGGAAGTGATGGCGATCCTCTGCCTCGCCAGCGAGATCGCCGATCTGGAAGCGCGGCTCGGACGCATCGTTATCGGCTATAGCCGCGACCGTCGGCCGGTGACGGCGCGCGATCTCAAGGCGGATGGCGCCATGGCGGTGCTGCTGGCCCAGGCGATCAAACCCAATCTCGTCCAGACGCTCGAAGGCAATCCGGCGCTGATCCATGGCGGACCGTTCGCCAATATCGCACATGGCTGCAATTCGGTGATCGCGACACGGACGGCGCTCGGCCTCGCCGATTATGTCGTCACCGAAGCCGGGTTCGGGGCGGATCTCGGCGCGGAGAAGTTTTTCGACATCAAATGCCGCCAGGCGGGGCTCAAGCCCGCCGCAGTCGTACTGGTCGCGACGGTCCGCGCGCTCAAGATGAATGGCGGCGTCGCCAAGGCGGACCTTGCCCGGCCGGATTATGAGGCGGTGCACCGCGGTGGCGTCAACCTGTCCCGCCATATCGAGAATATCCGCCAGTTCGGTCTGCCGGTGGTCGTCGCGATCAACCGCTTCGACGGCGACACCGAAGAGGAGTTCCAGGTCGTCCGGGAAATTGCCGCCGCGCAAGCCACCGAGGCGGTGCTTTGCACGCACTGGGCCGATGGCGGCGCGGGGGCCGAGGCGCTGGCGCGGCATGTCGCCGACCTGTGCGACCATGGCGCCCCCCGGTTTGCACCGCTCTACGGTGACGACATGCCGCTCTTCGAGAAGATCAACAGCGTCGCCACCCGCATCCACCGCGCCGACGCGGCGATCGCCGAGCCCTCGATCCACCGCCAGCTCGCACGCTGGGAGGCTGCCGGCTTCGGCCATCTGCCGGTCTGCATGGCCAAGACGCAGTACAGCTTCTCGTCCGATCCGACGAAGCTGGGGGCGCCGACCGGTCACGTCGTCGACGTACGCGAGGTGCGGCTCTCGGCGGGCGCGGGTTTCGTGGTGGCGATCTGCGGCGAGATCATGACCATGCCCGGCCTGCCCCGCGTCCCCGCGGCGGAGAATATTCGCCTGGTCGACGGGGTTATCGAGGGGCTGTTCTGACCGACCCATCACCTGCTTACACCTGCTTTAGCAGGGTATGATTTTTCGTTGCGCGGGCGTATTTGGCGCCATGTCGTAAATAAGAAGCAATAGTCGTACTTTGCCAGCATATCCTCGCGCCGGAGCGAAGGCGCGAAGTCCAACTTAACAGGTGGCGAGCAGGTCTGCGAGCAGGCGGCACCGTCCTGCTAGCAGGTGACCGTTAGTATCAACCACGATGAGAAAGAGCGGTGCGACACGCATGGCGCGCCGTCCGCCCTCACCCTCGGGCATCTATCGGTGATGTTGAATCGACGCGGGTGCGAAACCCCGCGTTGCGAGCCTCAGGCGGCCTTACGCATCTTGGCGAGCTTCTTGAGCACCAGTTCGCGCTTCAACCGCGAAATGTGGTCGATGAACAGCACGCCGTTGAGGTGGTCGATCTCGTGCTGGATGCAGGTCGACAGCAGGCCGTCCATTTCCTGCTCATGCTCCTTGCCGTCGCCGTCGAGCCATTTGACGCGGCAGCGCGCCGGGCGCTCTACCTCGGCATATTGCTCGGGGATCGACAGGCAGCCCTCGCTGTAGCTCGCCAGCTCGTCGCTCAGCCACAGCAGCTCGGGATTGACGAACGCCATCGGCTTGCGCGCGCGCTTGGCATCCTCGCCCTCGCCTTCGGGTTCCTGAAGGTCGATGACGACGATACGACGCTCGATCCCGACCTGGGTCGCTGCGAGGCCGATGCCGTGCGCGTCGTACATCGTGTCGAACATGTCGTTGATGGTGTCGCGCACGCCGTCGTCGATGGTTTCGACGGGTTTGGCGACGGCGCGCAGGCCGGGATGCGGCACTTCGAGGATTTCCAGCAGGCTCATATCCGCGAGCTAGGAAAGGTGGGGCGACTCGTCAAGCGACAGGACGCCGCGCGCGCAGTGCCTGGGCCAGCGTTCCCTCGTCGAGATAGTCGAGTTCGCCGCCGACCGGCAGGCCGTGCGCCAGTTGCGTGACGCGCACCGGAAAGCGCTCGATCCGGTCGGCGATATAATGCGCCGTGGTCTGCCCTTCGAGCGTGGCGTTCATCGCCAGCACGACCTCGTCGATCCCCCCGGCCTCGATCCGCCGGACGAGCGAATCGATCGTCAGGTCCTCGGGCCGCACGCCTTCGAGCGCCGACAGCCGCCCGCCGAGCACGTGGAAGCGCCCCGGGAACAGGCGCGAGCGATCGAGCGCCCACAGGTCGGCGACCTCCTCGACCACGCACAGCGCGCGCGAGTCGCGGCGCGGGTCGGCGCAGACGCCGCACGGGTCGGTCGTGTCGACATTGCCGCAGATCGAGCAGGTGGCGAGGCGCTGCTCGACTGCGGTCAGCGCCGAGAGCAGCGGCCCCAGCGCGGCCTCGCGCTTCTTGAGCAGGTGCAGCACGGCGCGCCGCGCCGAACGCGGGCCAAGGCCGGGTAGCCGGGCCAGCGCCTGGGTCAGCGCTTCGATCTCGGGAGATGCCATGCGGAACAGATAGGGGGTTGCGCACCCCTCTGCCAAGCGGCGAGAGAGGTGCCATGCGCATCGTCTTCATGGGAACCCCCGATTTCGCCGTGCCGGTGCTCCAGGCGCTGGTCGATCATGGTCACGATGTGGTCGCGGTCTACAGTCAGCCGCCGCGTCGCGCCGGGCGCGGCAAGGCACTGTCGCCGTCGCCGGTGCAGCAGCGTGCCGAGGCGCTGGGACTCGAAGTCCGCGCGCCCGTCACGTTGCGCGACACGGCGGAACAGCAGCGCTTCGCCGCGCTCCGCGCCGATGTCGGCGTCGTCGCGGCCTATGGCCTGATCCTGCCGCGCGCCGTGCTCGACGCGCCGCGCCATGGCTGCCTCAACGTGCACGGGTCGTTGCTGCCACGCTGGCGCGGCGCGGCGCCAATCCAGCGCGCGATTCTCGCCGGCGACGGCGAGACCGGTATCGACATCATGCAGATGGAGGCCGGGCTCGATACTGGTCCGATCCGGCTTGAGGAAAGCACGCCGGTCGTGGGCAAGACGGCAGGCGACCTTACCGCCGAACTGAGCGCGATGGGCGCGCGGCTGATGGTCACGGTGCTTGCCGACCTCGCTACCTATCCGCCGATCGCGCAGTCGGAAGAGGGCGTCACCTACGCCGCCAAGATCGACAAGGCCGAGGCGCGGATCGATTTCGCGCAACCCGCGATCGCCATCGAGCGCCAGGTGCGCGCCTTCAATCCCGCGCCGGGCGCCTTTTTCGAGCTGAATGGCGAGCGCATTCGCATCCTCGCCGCCGTCGTCGAGCCGGGGACCGGCAGCGCCGGTACGGTGATCGACGACGATCTCGGCATCGCCACCAGCGCCGGCATCATCCGCCCGACCGCGCTGCAACGCGCCGGTCGTGGCGTCATGACGTCAGCCGAATTGCTGCGCGGCTTCGCGATTTCGGCCGGTACGCGTATCGCGTGACCCGCTTTGCGCTGACGATCGAATATGACGGCCGGCCCTTCATGGGCTGGCAGCGCCAGCCGCATGGACCGAGCGTGCAGGAAGCGATCGAAACCGCCGCTCACGCGATTACCGGCGAAACCGTGGCGGTGTACGCCGCCGGCCGCACCGACGCCGGCGTCCATGCCACCGCGATGCGCGCGCATCTTGAGATCGCCCGGCCGATCACCGCCTTCCGCCTCGGCGAGGCGCTCAACGCGCTGGTCCGCCCTGCTCCGGTCGCGATCCTCGCCTGCGCCATCGTCCCCGACGACTGGCATGCGCGCTTCTCCTGTATCGGCCGGCGCTACGAATATCGCATCGTGACAAGGCGTGCGCCGCTGACCTTCGAGGCGGGACTTGCCTGGCGCGTGCCGACGCCGCTCGACGCGGCGGCGATGGCGGCAGGGGCGCGGCACTTGCTCGGGCGCCATGACTTCACCACCTTCCGCTCGGCGCATTGCCAGGCCGACAGCCCGCTACGCACACTCGACCGGCTCGAGGTGACGCAGCATGGCGACCGCATCACCGTGTTCGCCGAGGCGCGCTCGTTCCTGCACCATCAGGTGCGCTCGATGGTCGGCTGTCTTGCGCTGGTCGGTCAGGGCAAATGGACGCCCAACGACGTGGCGACCGCGCTCGCGGCGCGCGACCGTGCCGCGCTTGGGCTCAACGCCCCGCCCGATGGCCTTTATTTCGTCGGTGCGGAATATCCGCTCAGCGACTGAAGCGCGCCGCCAGTTCTACATGCGTCGACCAGCGAAACTGGCCGACCGGCTGAATCCAGTCGAGCGTGTAGCCACCCTGAACCAGGATCTCGGCATCGCGGGCGAAGGTACCGGGATTGCACGAAACATAAGCGATTACCGGGGTGGTCGCCGCCGCCAGTTGCAGGACCTGTTCGCGAGCGCCGGCACGTGGCGGATCGAGCACGATCGCCGCGAAGCGATTGCTCTCCTCGCTGGTGAGCGGGCGGCGGAACAGGTCGCGATGGTCGGCGAAGACGCGCCGCCCGGCGAGCGTAGCCGCTGCCTTGAGCGCTCCGATCGGATCGCGCGCGCCCTCGGCGGCATAGACCCGCCCCGGCAGCGCCAGTGCGAAGGTGCCGAGCCCGGCGAACAGATCGGCGACCGTCGCGGCATCGCCAATCGCCAGCCGCACGGCATCGACCAGCGCCGCCTCGCCCTCGCGCGTCGCCTGGAGGAAGGCGGCATAGGGTAAAGGCACGGCAACCCCGCCGAGCGTGATGGTGAGAGGCTCAGGCTCCCAGCGATTTTCCGGGCCGTCGCCATTGTCGATCGCGATGCGCGCAACGCCGTGGCGCTGGGCAAAGGCGGTGATCGCCTCGGCCGCCGCCAGCCCCTCGGCGGCAATGCCCTCGATCAGTAGGTCGGGCCCCTGGTCGGCCTCGACGAGATGAAGGCGCACGCGGCGCTTGGGCTTCATCATCTTGCTCAGCAGCGCACGCAGCGGTGCGATCAGCGCGAACAGCGCCGGGGTGAGGATCCAGCATTCCTCCAGATCGATCAGCGCGTGGCTGGCATTCTCGCTGAACCCGATCCGCACGCGCCCGCCGCTCATTTCGGCCTGCAACGCTGCGCGGCGACGGGTGAGTGGCGGCGACAGCAGCGGCGTCCGGATCTCGGTCGCCAGCCCATGCGCCGCCAGCGCACCCTCGATCCGATCGGAAACGAAGTCGGCATAACAGGCATCGTCGAGATGCTGGAGCTGGCAACCGCCGCAGGTCGGGAAGTGCCGGCATGGCGGCGTCGCATGGTGCAGGCCGGGGACGACGGTGCCGTCCGCCATCAAGGTATCGCCCGGCGCCGCCAGCGGGGCATGGCGCCCGTCGGCGGTCACGCCGTCGCCGCGTCCGGCGATGCGGATGATCGTGTCACTCACAGTGAATCCCTTGTCATTGTCAGTGCCGCCGCGAGATCGTCGGCGATGAACGCGCCGCCCAGACGCCGCGCCGCCTCGGCGTGCAGCCATACGCCCGCGCCGATCCGGTCGAGCGCCGGACTCGTCCCGGCCGACAGCATCGCCGCGATGGTGCCCGCCAATACATCGCCCGTACCGGCCGTAGAAAGCCAGGCGCTGGTGGGCTCGGCAAGGCGGACCTGGCCGTCGGGCGCGGCGATGACGGTGTCGGCGCCCTTGAAGACGACGAACGCCCCGGTGCGCCGCGCCGCTGCGCCTGCGGCATCGATCTTACTGCCGTTCGGCGTGCCAAACAGCGCCGCGAACTCGCCGGCGTGCGGCGTCAGTGCCGTTGGCGCTCCGCGCGCTGCCAGCTTATCGAGTCGATGCTCGTCGAGCATGTGCAAGGCATCGCCGTCGATCACCAGCGTATGCGGACAGGCGATTGCCGCGTCGAGGCGCGCGACCGCGTCGCTATCCCGTCCGAGGCCCGGACCCACCAGCACCGCACCGATCCTTTTGTCGGTCAGCGCATCGGCGTCCCATGGTCGGCGCACGATCGCATGCGGCGCGATCGGTCCGCCCGGTCCCAGCAGCAGGACATAACCCGCCCCGGCCCGCATCGCCGCCTCGGCCGCGAGCTCGGCGGCGCCCGGCATTGCTCCCGCGATGACCGCGACCATACCGCGACTGTATTTGTGCGCATCGGCGTCCGGCGACGCCAACGCCGGCCTGCCCAGCACGCTAAGGTCGCTCGTCACGGGGATGCCGATATCGAGCAGCCTGACCAATCCGCAATGTCGCGCCGCGGGTTGCAGCAGATGTGCCGGCTTGGCGGCCCCCAGCGCCAGCGTGACGTCGAAAACGGGAACCTCGCCGAGCAGCTTGCCATCGTCGGTCCCGACCCCGCTCGGCACGTCGACCGTGATCGACAGGCGCGCGGCGCGGGCGAGCGTGACCAGCGGACCGCTGATCGCCGCGTCGAGCGGGCGCGACAGACCCGTGCCGAACAGCGCATCGACGAGCACCGGGGCTGGCACGGCATCGGCCAGCGCTTCGACCGGACCTTGCCAGCCGAGGCGGGCATGGCGCGCCGCCTCGGTGCCCGGCGGAGCGCTGGCCGCAACGCGCACCGCGACGCCGCGCGCCGCCAACGCCGCTGCCGCGACATAACCGTCGCCGCCATTATTGCCGGGGCCGCACAGCACCAGCACCGGGGAGCCGCCACCGAGCCGCCACACCGCCTCGGCAACCGCTGTGCCCGCGCGATCCATCAGCTCGATCACCGAGGTGCCGCCCGCGACAACGGCATCTTCCGCCGCGCGCATCGCCGCGGCGGTGACCACCGGCAGGCCGGCAAGCGGCGTCATGAGCCGCGCGCCGTCGCGCCCTTGACGGTGGCGGGGAGCCGGTAGCGATCACCGCCCAGCGCGACCTCGATGCTATCCTGGCCGATCACCGTGACAAAGGCCTTCTCGGCCCCGTCGGCGGCAACGACCCCGCGACCGTCCTTGGTCACGAGCAGGCGATGGAACGACCCATCGGGATGGCTCACAGTCAGCACCAGCCCGTCGGCCGCTGCGACGCGGTCCACGGTGCAGACGCGCGCGAAATCGTTCGAGCCATGCTGCGCGCAGACGATCAGCCCGCGTTCCTCGGCATCGTTGCGTTGCCGCCCCTCGACCTGTGCTAGGACGTTGCGGTCGGCGGTCTGCTCGCCACAGCCGCCCAGCATCAAGGCCAGCAACGGGCCGCTAGATATCCGCGTAGACATGGGTTTCGGCGCTGGCTCCGGGGTGGGTGACCGCCCCCCTATAGGCCGGGCCGACATTGACCGCATAGCGCCACAATGCGCCCGACTGATAGTCATGGCGTCGCGGCTGCCATTTGGCGCGTCGCTCGGCCATGATTTCCGGGGCAACGTCGAGGTCGATCGTCCCCGCCTCGGCGTCGATGCGGATAATGTCGCCATTCTCGACCAGCGCGATCGGCCCGCCTTCGGCCGCCTCGGGGCCGACATGGCCGATGCAGAAACCGCGCGTCGCGCCGGAGAAGCGCCCGTCAGTGATCAGCGCGACCTTTTCGCCCAGGCCGAGGCCGTAAAGCGCGGCGGTGGTCGACAGCATCTCGCGCATGCCGGGGCCACCCTTGGGTCCCTCATAGCGGATGACGATCACTTCGCCCTCGTTGATCTCGCGATTCTCGACCGCGGCGAAGGTGTCCTCCTCGCATTCAAAAACCCGCGCAGGTCCTTCGAATTGCAGCCGATGCATGCCCGCAACCTTGACGATCGCACCATCGGGCGCGAGGCTGCCGCGCAAGCCCACCACGCCGCCGGTCGGCGAGAGCGGTGCCTTGACGTCGTAGATCACCTTCTGGTCGGGGTTCCACGTCACCTGGTCGATATTCTCGCCCAGCGTCTTGCCCGTCACGGTCAGGCAATTGCCGTCGAGCAGGTCGTTGGCGAGCAGCGTCTTCATCAACATATAGACGCCGCCGGCCTCGTACATGTCCTTGGCGACATATTTCCCACCGGGTTTGAGGTCCGCGATGTAAGGTGTTGTCTTGAAGACCTCGGCGACGTCGAACAGGTCGAAGGAGATGCCCGCCTCATGCGCCATCGCCGGCAGATGCAGCGCGCCATTGGTCGACCCGCCCGTCGCCGCGACGACACGAGCCGCGTTGACGAAGGCGGCGCGGGTGCAGATGTCGCGCGGGCGGATATTGTCGGCGAGCAGCTCCATCACCTGCGCGCCGGCCGCGACGGCAATCTGCTCGCGCGTCGAATAGGGCGCCGGCACCATGTTCGAATTGGGCAGCGACAGCCCGATCGCCTCGCCGACGCACGCCATGGTGTTGGCGGTATATTGCCCGCCGCACGCGCCGTGCCCTGGGCAGGCGACCTTTTCGAGTTCATGCACTTCCGACAACGGGCAGGCCCCGGCCGCATACTGGCCGACCATCTCGAACACATCGACCACGGTGACGTCACGACCATGGAAGCGACCCGGCAGGATCGAGCCGCCATAGACGAAGATCGACGGGATATTGAGCCGCAGCATCGCCATCATCATGCCGGGCAACGACTTGTCGCAGCCGGCAAAGCCGACCAGCGCGTCATAGCAATGCCCGCGCACGCTGAGCTCGACCGAGTCGGCGATGACCTCGCGGCTGACCAGCGAAGATTTCATGCCCTGATGGCCCATCGCGATGCCGTCGGTGACGGTGATCGTGTTGAAGCGCCGCGGCATGCCGCCGGCCTGGATCACCCCGCCGCGCGCGGCATCGGCCTGCGCGTCGAGCGTGGTGTTGCACGGCGCGCTGTCGTTGCCGGCGCTGGCGAGCGCGACGAACGGCTTGGCGATATCCTCTTCGGAAATCCCCATCGCGTAATAATAGCTGCGATGCGGGGCGCGTTCGGGACCCACCGAGACGTGGCGGCTGGGCAGGCGAGACTTGTCGAAGGAGCGTGTCATGCGCGCGCCTATGTCGCGAGAGGGGTATCTCGCGCAAGACTATTGCGTATCGTTTCCAGAATCGGTGCAAGAATGTCCGTCCAGCGCGCCACACCGACGTCGTCTCCGATCAGGTCGTTGCGCACCTCGATGGCGAGGCTGGGGATGCCCGTTGCCTCCCCGTGCCGGTTGAGCGTCGCGTTGAGCACCCGGCCCGAATAGGGCTCGTTGTCGCCGGTCGGCAGGCCAGCCGCGCGCAGCAGGGCAACCGCAAGATCGGCGGCGCGGCGATCGCGATTGGACAGGATGCCGATTTCCCACGGGCGATGCGCGCCATCCTGCTCGAGCCGGGGCGTGAAGCTGTGGATCGAGGCGAGCAGGGTCGGCCGGGTCTCGCGGATCACCTCGGCGAGGGCGCGGTGATAAGGCGCGTGGAACCGCACAATGCGCGCGTCGCGCACCTGGGGCTGGTTGCCGGAAATGACATGGCCGTCGCTGATCTCCGGCACGAGCCCGGGATGGTCGGGCTGGCGATGCAGGTCGATCACGAGGCGCGAAACCGTCGCCAGCACCGCCGGAGCCCCCAGCCTAACGGCCAGTGCCTCGGTCAGCGGCGCGGCGCCGATATCGATCGCGATATGCTTGTCGAGCAGATGTGGTTCGACGCCGAGATCGATTCCGTCGGGAACGGCATTCGAGGCATGGTCGCAGATCAGCAACGTGCCGCCGGGCTTGCCCGCGATATGGCGCGGCGCGCTCATGCGACACGCAAAAGGGCGACAGGCGCAAACCTGCCGCCCTCCTGGGGGGATGGCGCGCGGCGGGGCCGAGGACCACCGACAGGCGCGCCGTGCGGCACGGCGGACCTGTTCGCACGGTGCCCAGCAAGAAGGGTGCCATAAGCGGTCGCCCGCCTTGTTCCGATGCGATGCGGTGCTTGCTGTGCCGAAACGGGGCGGACGACTGTCACGCGAGCACCGATTCGAGACACCACCAGTGCGGTTGCGCGGCGCGGATCGTCATCGCGGCCGCCGCGCGGCGCGCTTCGCTGGCGAATAGCGCGAAGCAGGTCGCGCCCGATCCCGACATGCGCACGAGCAGCGCATCGGTGGTGGAGAGCATGGCCAGAACCTCATCGATCACCGGCGCCAGCGCCCGTGCCGGCGCCTCGAGGTCGTTGCGACCGGCAATCGCACGGTCGAGCGTCGCGCCCGCCGCGATCGGGCCGCGATCGACCCGGTCCCATCCGGCAAATACACGGGCGGTCGACACCGCGCCCCCCGGGTTGACCAGCAACACCGCCACCCCGGCGACGCCGTCGATCGGTTCGAGGACCTCGCCCCTGCCCCCGCCGAGCGCGGTGACGCCAAGCAGGCATGCCGGGACGTCGGATCCCAGCGCCGCCGCGCATTCGAACAATCGTCGATCATCGAGAGCGACACCGTCGCGCCGCGCCAGCGCGCGCAACGCCGCCGCCGCGTCGGCCGAGCCGCCGCCGATCCCGGAAGCGACCGGCAGGCGCTTGTCGAGCATGAACCTGCCCGCCTCGGCCACCCCTAACGCGGCGGCATAGGCACGCGCCGCGCGCAGCACGAGATTGTCGTCGTCGACCGCCAGATCGGCTCCGAAAGGCCCGGTGATCGCCAGAGCCAGGTCACCCGGCTCCAGCGCCAGCACATCGCCGTCGCGCAGGAAGGCGAACAGCGTCTCCAACTCGTGATAGCCATCCGCGCGCCGCGCACGAACATGCAGCGCGAGGTTGATCTTTGCCGGCGCCGTCTCGACGATCTTCATCGGGTCCGCACCGTCACATGTTCGGGTAATTGGGGCCCCCGCCGCCCTCCGGCACCACCCAGTTGATGTTCTGGGTCGGGTCCTTGATGTCGCAGGTCTTGCAGTGGACGCAGTTCTGCGCGTTGATCACGAACTTCGGATCGCCCTCTTCCTGTCCGACGATCTCGTACACCCCGGCCGGGCAATAACGCTGCGCCGGCTCGTCATACATCGGCAGGTCGTATTTGACCGGAATGTCGGGGTCCTTGAGCGTCAGATGGACCGGCTGATCCTCCTCATGGTTGGTGTTCGACACGAACACTGAGGAGAGGCGATCGAAGGTCAGCACGCCATCGGGCTTGGGATAGACGATCGGCTTGACCTGGTCCTTGCGCCACAGGCTCTTGTGGTCGGGATGCTGCTTCATGGTGAAGGGCATCTTGATCCCGAAATATTCGAGCCACATCGTCGCGCCCGACAGGATCGTGCCGAGCGAATCGCCGAACTTCTCGACCAGCGGCAACACGTTGCGGACGATCGACAATTCCTTACGGACCCAGCTCTGCTCGAACGCCTGCGGATAGGCGGTCAGTTCGTCGCCGCTGCGGCCGGCCTGTACCGCCGCAAATGCTGCTTCGGCCGCCATCATCGCCGACTTCATCGCGGTATGCGTGCCCTTGATGCGCGGGACGTTGAGGAAGCCGGCGCTGTCGCCGACCAGCGCGCCGCCGGGGAAGACGAGCCTGGGGATCGACTGCAACCCGCCGTCGCTGATCGCACGGGCGCCGTAGGAAACGCGCTTGGCCCCCTTCAGGATCTCGGCGATCGCCGGGTGCGTCTTCCAGCGCTGCATTTCCTGGAACGGCGAGAGATAGGGGTTGGAGTAATTGAGCCAGGTGACGAAGCCGAGCGCGACCTGGCCATTGGCCTGATGATAGAGGAACCCGCCGCCATTGGTACCGGTCTCGGACAGCGGCCAGCCCTGGGTGTGGATCACCCGGCCCGGTGCGTGCAGCGCGGGGTCGATATCCCACAATTCCTTGATGCCGAGGCCGTAGACCTGCGGCTGGCTGTCCTTCGCCAGATCGAAGATGCGGATCATTTCCTTCGTCAAATGCCCGCGGCAACCCTCGGCAAAGAAGGTGTATTTCGCGTGCAGTTCCAGCCCCGGCTGGTAATCGGGCTTGTGCGTGCCATCGCGCGCCACGCCCATGTCGCCGGTCGCGACGCCCTTCACTGAGCCATCCTCATTGAACAGGATTTCGGCTGCGGCAAAACCGGGGAAAATCTCGACACCCAGCTCTTCCGCCTGACTCGCCAGCCAGCGGCACAGATTGCCAAGGCTGCCGGTAAAGGTGCCCTTGTTGTGCATGAACGGCGGCGTGATGAAATGCGGCAGGCCGAAGCGCTTGTGCTTCGTCAACACCCAATGCTGGTTGTCGTTCACCGGCACCTCGGCGAGCGGGCAGCCCTTGTCCTTCCAGTCGGGAATCAGCTCGTCGAGCGCCTTGGGGTCGATCACCGCCCCCGACAGGATGTGCGCCCCGATCTCGGAGCCCTTTTCCAGCAGACACACCGACAGTTCGGCACCGGCTTCATTCGCCAGCTGTTTCAATCGGATCGCCGCCGACAGTCCGGCTGGCCCGCCGCCGACCACGACGACGTCATAGGGCATGGACTCGCGTTCGCTCATGTTCGTCTCCCAACGGGACATTTGCGATCCTGTCGTCGCGTCCCAGCCACGGCTTGTCCATCTGCGCGTGCCAGCGAATTGACGGCCGCGTCAACATGCTAGTCTATGCAAACCATATGGGGGCCGAGCAAAATCTTGACTGGCATGCTGCCGCCGCGAGCGCGATCGACTGGTGGATCGACGCCGGCGTCGATGCGTCGGTCGATGAAGCACCGCGCGACTGGCTCGCCGCGATCGTCGCGCCGCCACCCGCCACGCGGCGATCGGCCGCACTAGCCGAAGCAGCGCCGGAGCCCGTCCTGCCGGCCAGCCTTGATGCGTTTCTCGCGTGGCGTCAAAGCGATGCCGCGCCCGAGGGAGAGTGGCCCGGCGCCTTCCTGACGTCACAGGGGCCGGCCGATGCGTCGCTGCTCGTCCTGGTCGACGTGCCCGAACGTGAAGATACAGAAAGCGGCCAGCTACTCAGTGGCGCCGCCGGGCGGCTGTTCGACCGTATGCTTGCAGCGATCGGCCAGAGCCGTACGTCGATCCATCTCGTCGCGGTGTGCGCCAAGCGTCCGATCGCCGGGCGGATCGCGCCGGAGATCGAGGAGCGGCTGATCGAAATCGCGCGCCACCATATCACGCTCGCCGCGCCGAAACGCGTGCTGCTGCTGGGCAATGCGCCAAGCCGTGCGCTGCTCGCGGCAGACGTCGCGCGAGCCCGAGGAAGTTTACGCGCGGTTAACCTTACGGGCGGAAAATCGGATGTGACGGTCGAGGCGATTGCGAGTTTTCATCCTCGCTTCCTGCTCGAGCGCCCGGCCCAGAAGGCCGAAGCCTGGCGTGACCTGCAATTATTGATCGGGGGCCTTGATAGATGACCGCGAAATTCCTGCTCGCTGCCTCGGTCGCGCTGATGCCGCTCGCCGCACATGCGGCACCGGCCGATTATGCGACGGCGGCAATGTCGCCTTCGGTCCCGACCCAGCTCGATGCCGAACAGCGCTCCGGCTACCGCGCGGTGTTCCAGAGCATCCGCGACCAGCGCTGGCAGGATGCCCGCCTTCAGTTGGAAGCGATGAAGCCGGGACCGCTCCATGCAATGGCGCGCGCCGAAATGCTCACCGCCAAGGGTTCGCCCAAGGCCGATCTCGACCCGCTGCTGAAGCTGCTGACCGAAGCGCCCGAGCTGCCGCAGGCGCAGCAGGTCGCGACGCTGGCTGCCTCGCGCGGCGCGGTCGGTTTGCCGCCCCTCCCCGAGGCGCATGCCCTCACGTGGATCAATGGCGCGCCGACGCGCGGACGGGCACGCACGATCAAGAGCGATCTGGTCGGTGCCGAACTCGCTCTGCGCATGCAGCCTTTCGTCAAGTCTGACGACGGCGCGTCGGCACAGGCAGTGCTGGAAAGCACGCCCAACCTGTCGCCCGAAGCGCTGACCGAGTGGCAGCAGAAAGTCGCCTGGATGTATTTCCTGTCGGGCGATGACAACAACGCCCGGGCGATGGCGACCAAGGCGGCGCAGGGCGTCGGCGACTGGGCGGTACAGGGAAATTGGGTCGCGGCACTTGCGGCATGGCGCCAGCATGACTGCGCCGCAGCCGGCACGAGCTTCGAGACCGTGACGGCGCGCGCCAGCGACGTCGAACTTCGCGCTGCGGGGCTCTACTGGGCGGCGCGCGCCGACATGGCGTGCGGCCGGCCCGACCGGGTCGAGCCACGGATGAAGAGCGCCGCGCAGTATCGCGAGACCTTTTACGGCCTGCTCGCCCGCCAGGCGCTGGGTATCAAGGATCAACCGCTCCGCGCTACCGACACCTTCATCGCCAGCGACTGGCAGTCGCTTGCCCGCCGCCCCAACATCCGCGTTGCCGCGGCGCTGGTCGAAATCGGCGAGACCACCCTGGCCGATCAGGTGATCCGTCAGCAGGCGAGGATCGGCGACCCGTCCGAATACCCCTCGCTGGTGCGATTTGCCGCGGCACTGAGTCTGCCGAGCACGCAGGTCTGGCTGTCGCACAACGGCCCGGTCGGTGCGACGCCGCCGGTCGAGGCGCGCTTCCCCGCGCCCAACTGGACGCCTGATGGCGGATGGCGCGTCGATCGCGCGCTCGTGTTCGCGCATACGCTGCAGGAATCTCGCTTTCGCACCGATGTCGTCAGTTCGGCCGGTGCCTATGGGTTGATGCAGGTCCGGCCCGGCGCCGCGTCGGATATCGCCCGCAAACAGGGGCGCGCGTTCGACCGCTCGGCGCTCAGCCGTCCCGGCACCAACTTCGAGGTCGGGCAGAGCTATCTCGAGCAGTTGCGCGACCAGCCCTGCACCGGCGGGCTGCTGCCCAAGGTGATCGCGGCGTACAATGCCGGCCCGGTGCCGGTAGAGCAGTGGAACACCCAGGCGCGCGATGGCGGCGACCCGCTGCTCTACATCGAATCGATCCCCTATTGGGAAACCCGCGGCTACGTCACCACCGTGCTGCGCAACTATTGGATGTATGAGGGGCAAAGCGGTCGCACCGCCTCGCCGAGCCGCGTTGCCCTGTCGCAAGGCTTGTGGCCGCGCTTCCCCGGCTTGCCGGGCGCGACCTCGGTCCGCTTGAGCGCGAACCGGCCTTCCGCCGCGGTTGCCAGTGCCAATTGACCAGAGCGCGGCGTTCCTCCCGGTACGCATCGCTGTCTTGACCGTTTCCGACACGCGGACGCTTGCCGACGATCGTTCGGGTGACACGCTGGTCGCGCGGATCGAGGAGGCCGGGCACATCCTCGCCGATCGCAAACTGGTTACGGACAATGCCGATACGATCGTATCAGCTCTGCACGCATGGATTGACGATGCGCAGATCGATTGCATCATCACGACCGGGGGCACCGGCCTTACCGGGCGTGACGTCACCCCCGAGGCGATCGAGCGGGTGCAGGAAAAGGCCATTCCCGGCTTTGGTGAGCTGTTCCGCTGGCTGAGCTACAGCGGCATCGGCACGTCCACGGTCCAGTCGCGCGCCTGCGCGTGCGTTACGCGCGGCACCTATATCTTCGCGCTGCCGGGTTCGACCGGCGCTGTGAAGGACGGCTGGGACGGCATCCTGCGCGACCAACTCGACAGCCGCCACCGCCCCTGCAATTTCGTCGAACTGATGCCGCGCCTGCGCGAACGCTGACTACTTCGTCGCTCGCTCGCGGGGGCGGCTGATTTACCGGCTAGCTTCCCGGGCTGGCGCGAAAGCGCGGATCCACGGCGGAGCCTGCTCACGCTTAGAGCAGCTTGCTAAAAATCTGCCCGTTGACGCATATCCCTACACTTCCCCGGCGGAGGCCGGGGCCTAGTTGGGGGACGCGGCGACGGGCGTTGCCGCCCATCATATCCGCTATCCCAGCTGGGCCCCGGCCTTCGCCGGGGAAGCAAGAAAGATAGCGCTGCTACGCGCTTGCCGGTTCAGATTTCACATCCCGCTGTAGCGCGGGTCGCGAATGATGCCGACAGGTGCCTCCCGTTAGCTGGCTGGCGCGTCCGTCTGCATCGCCGCCAGTTCGTGCCCCGCCGGATCGCGAAAATGGAAGCGGCGACCACCGGGAAACGCGAAGATCGGGTGAGTGACGGTGCCGCCCGCCGCGGTCACTCGCGCCAGCGTCGCCTCCAGATCCACGACGTCGATCACCGGCAACAGTTGCGCCGTCGATTGCGTCGTGTCACCGTTCAGTCCGAGATCGCTGTCGCCGCTCATGGTCGATGCATAATCCGGCCCGAAGTCGGTGAAGGCCCAATCGAAGGCGGCGCTATAAAACGCCTTGGCGCCGGCGACGTCGCAGACGGGCAATTCGAGATAACTGATTCTGGCCATTGTTCGCTCTCCTGTTCTTGCTATGTTCTATAGAATCTTCTAGGACGAGGCAATGGCCAAGACTCGCGCCGTCCGCGGCGCCACGATCAATTTTGAAAGCAGCAGGTTCAATCTGCCAGCGCGTGAAGCCGACGGCGATTGGCTGGATGTCCGCGAAACGCTCGACGAAACGCCCTCGCCCTTGCGCACCACGGTCACTGTCGAACATCCCCGCACGATCATCACGCGCAATGCCTCGCCCGACATCCCGTTCGATCGCTCGATCAACCCCTATCGCGGCTGCGAACATGGTTGCATCTATTGCTTCGCGCGCCCGTCGCACGCCTATCTCGATCTCTCGCCCGGTCTGGATTTCGAGAGCAAGCTGTTCGCCAAGCCCGATGCCCCTGCCCTGTTGCGCGCCGAACTCGGCAAGAAGGGTTACGCGCCGGCACCGATCGCGTTCGGCACCAACACCGATCCCTATCAGCCAATCGAGGAGCAGTGGCGGATCACGCGAGGCTGTATCGAGGTGCTCGCGGCGTGCGATCATCCGCTGACCATCACCACCAAGTCCGATCGCGTGACGCGCGACATCGACCTGCTCGGGCCGATGGCGGCCAAGGGGCTGGTGCTCGTCATTCTGTCGATCACCTCGCTACAGCCCAAGGTCGCGATGACGGTCGAGCCGCGCGCGCCGACGCCACAGCGTCGCCTCGCCGCGGTGCGCAAACTGGCCGATGCCGGCATCCCGACCTGTGTCTCCATCTCGCCGGTCATCCCGGCGATCACCGATATGGAAATCGAGCAATTGCTCGCAGCCGCTGCCGATGCCGGCGCGCGGTCCGCCTTCTTCCTGCCGGTGCGTTTGCCATGGGAAGTGGCGCCACTGTTCCGCGCTTGGCTCGACACGCACTTCCCAGACCGCGCGAGCAAGGTGATGGCAACGATCAATTCACTGCGCGGCGGGCGCGACAACGACCCCGAATTCTTTTCGCGCATGCGTGGCAGCGGCCCCTGGGCCGATCTGCTACGCACGCGCTTCCGCATCGCCTGCCGCAAGCACGGGCTCAACACCGAACGGATCGAACTGCGCACCGACCTGTTTCGCGCGCCGCGCGGGGCGCAGGGAGAGCTGTTCGATTAGCCTGATCAGAACAGAAATCCGTTCGTGCTGAGCTTGTCGAAGCACCGTCCTTCTTGTGCGCTGTAGAGAAGACCAGCCCTTCGACAGGCTCAGGGCGAACGGGGGTGGGAGTTGATTAAGCCGACATCACCCCGGCTCGACACTTCATCAGCGGCTGGATCCGCGTCCCGAAATTCTCCACGCCCTCGATGAAGTCATCGAAGGTCAGCAGCACGCCGCCAGTGTTCGGCACCTCGGCCATCTCGTCGAGCATCCGTGCGACGCTCTCATAGCTGCCAACCAGCGTGCCCATGTTGATGTTCACCGCACCCTCGGGCGCCGCGAGCTGGCGGACATTGGTGGTGGCGTTGTGCTTGTCCGCCGCGCCCTGGTCGGCGAGCCAGGCGATCGCGTCGATATCGACGCCGTCGTTGTAGGACTTCCACTTGGCCATCGCCGCCTCGTCGGTCTCGTCGGCGATGATCATCACCAGCACGAACACCGACACGTCGCGCCCGGTCTTGGCGGTGGCGGCGGCAAGGCGCTCGTTGTTGAAGGCAAAAGCTTTCGGCGTGTTGACGCCCTTGCCGAGGCAGAAGGCATAGTCCGCCCATTTCGCCGAGAAGGCGAGGCCGTCATCCGACGAGCCGGCGCAGATGATCTTCATGTCGCCGGTCGGGGTCGGGCGGACGCGGCAATCGTCCATCTGATAATAGGTGCCCTTGAAGTCGCTGTCGCCCTTCTCCCACAATTCGCGCAGGATATGGGCATATTCGTCGAGCATCTGATAGCGATTGCGAAAGTGCTCGTCGCCCGGCCACATCCCCATCTGGCTGTATTCGGGGCGCTGCCAGCCGGTGATCAGGTTGAGCCCAAAGCGGCCATGGCTGATCGAATCGATCGTGTTGCACATCCGCGCGGCGAAGGCGGGCGGGATGACCAGCGTCGGGCAGGTCGCATAGATCTTGATCTTCTCGGTCACCGCGGCAAGGCCGGCCATCAGCGTGAAGCTCTCCAGGCCATATTCCCAAAACTCGGTCTTGCCGCCGAAACCGCGCAGCTTGATCATCGACAGCAGGAAATCGAGCCCGTGCTTCTCGGCGCTCAACGCGATCTGCTTGTTCATATCGAACGACGGCTTGTACTGCGGCGCATTCTCCGAAATCAGCCAGCCGTTATTGTTGATGGGCACGAAAACGCCGACTTGCATGGCCTAGCTCCTGAGGAAATCGAGGACGAGTCTGTTGAATGGCGCCGGATCGGTGACGTTGCAGGCATGGCCACCCCACGCCATCGTCGCCAACGCGGCGCCGGGAATGCCCTCGGCGAGCCGCTGCGAGCAGGTTATCGGCACCAGCATGTCGTCGGCCGCGCCGATCACCAGCGTCGGCACGGCGACGCTCGCCAGCCGCGCATCGACGTCGAAGGCGCGCAGCGCGGCAATGCGCTTTTCATAGGCATCGGCGCCGGCGAAATGGGCGAGATGGACCTCTTCCTCCTCGTCGAGCCGGTCGGCATTGGCCGAGATCCAGGTCGCGGGATAAAGGAAGATCGGCTGGGCATGGAGATAGGCGCGCGGCCCACTGTCGCGCAGCAGCGCCAGCCGCGTGTCGAAACAGCGCGCGAAATGCGGGTCGCCCCGCGACCAGGCGTTGACGAGCACCATACGTGCAATCCGCTCGGGCGCCTTGAGCGCCAGCGCCAGCGCCGCCACCCCGCCCGCCGCATGGCCGACGATATGCGCGCGTTCGACCGCGAGCGCATCGATCAGCGCGAGCAGGTCCTCGCCCATCTGCGCGACGGTGACATGATCGGGCAGCGCCCGGTCGCTGCGCCCCGTGCCGCGATGATCGTACAGTATCACGCGGTGATAGCGTGCGAGTGCATCGAGATTGGGCGACCAGTAATTGCCCGAGCCGCCCAGGCCCGCCGACAGGATCAGCGGGGTGCCGTCGGCGCGGCCATGTTCTTCATAATAGAGTCCGGCCGCCTCGGGCATCAGGCGAGATGCGCCACGGATGCGATCTCGACCAGGCAGTCGGGCTTCACCAGGTCGCAGCGGATGCAATAGCGCGCCGGCTTGGCGCCCGGGAAATACTCGGCATAGACGCCGTTGAACGCGGCATAGTCGGCGAGATCCTTGAGGAAGATGTGGTTCATCGCCACGTCCGCCATCGTCGCGCCGGCGGCTTCGAGCGTGGTCTTGATCACCTCGAGCACGTGGCGCGTCTGGGCTGCGGCGTTGCCGACATGGAGCACCGTGCCGCCCTCGCCAAGCGCGAGCATGCCCGAGACATAGACGGTGTTGCCGGCCTTGGCAGCGGCCGAATAGGGCGCGATCGGGGTCGGGAATTGCGGCGGATTGATCGCTTCGAACGGCATCTGCTTACTCCTTGGGAGACTGGCCGAAGCTGCCGCAGAAATCCGCGACGGTCGACACCCAGCCGAAGAATTTCTCGACATTGTAGATCGTTGCCTGTTGCATCAGTTCGGGCCCCAGATGATGCGTGGCGTCTTCGAGCATCACCCCGAAATATTCGAGGTGGAAGCCGTCGCGCAGCGTGCTCTCGACGCAGACATTGGTCGCGATCCCGACGAACACGATATTGCGGATGCCGCGCGCGCGCAGCGTCGAGTCGAGCTGCGAGTTGAAGAAGGCCGAATAACGCGTCTTGTGCAGGCTGATGTCGCCGGGCTGCGGCTTCAGCGCGTCGACCAGTTCATAATCCCACCCGCCACGCGCCAGTAGCTGGCCCGATAGTTCGGGCCGCGCGCGCATCGTCTTGAGCGCGTTCGACTTGTGCCAGTTGGGCGAGCCCGGCCCGCCGGCCTCGACATAATCGGGGTCCCAGCCATTTTGCAGGTAGATCACCTGCACGCCGGCACTGCGCGCCGTCGCCAGCACGGTGGCGATCTTCCCGATTACCCCGGCCGCCCCGGCAATGTCGAACCCCGCCAGATCGACATAACCGCCCTCGGAGGCATAGGCGTTCTGCATGTCGATCACGACGACGGCGGTCTGTGCGGGATCGAGCCGCAACGCCTCGGGCCGCGCCGGCAAGGTAACAGCTTTGACGCTGTCTGCAGTGGTGATGATCGGATCGGCCTCGGCCATGCGCCCTCGCAACGAACAATCGTCAAATGTGGCGCAGATCGAAGGCCTCGCGCAAGCGAAAGCTCAGGCCGCGCCGACCAGCCGGTGATCCTTATACTGCTCGCGCAGTGCCGTCTTGAGCAGCTTGCCGGTCGCGGTATGCGGCAGCGAATCGACGAAGACGATCTCGTCGGGCAGCCACCATTTCGCGACATGGCCGGCAAGATGCGCGGTAACCTGTTCGGCAGTGACGTCGCTGCCCGGCTTGCGCACCACCAGCAGGATCGGCCGCTCGTCCCATTTGGGGTGATAGATGCCGATCGCCGCCGCCTCGCCGACACCGGGACAGCCGATCGCGGCGTTTTCCAGCTCGACCGAGCTGATCCACTCGCCGCCCGACTTGATCACATCCTTGGCACGGTCGGTGATCTGCATTGTGCCATCGGGGTGCAGCACCGATACATCGCCGGTGTCGAACCACTGGTCGGCATCGACTGCGTCGGCCTCGGCCTTGAAATAGCGCTTGATCACCCAGGGGCCGCGGATTTGCAGTCGGCCCGAACTGACTCCGTCGCGCGGCTGCTCGACGCCCTCGTCGTCGATGATGCGCAGCTCGACGCCGAACGGAATGGCGCCCTGTTTCGCGATCAAGTCGAGCCGCTCGTCCTTGCTCATCTCGTCCCAGTGCGACGGGTACATGCCCGCCGTGCCGATCGGCGAGGTCTCGGTCATGCCCCACAGATGCTTGACCGTCACACCCATCTCCATGATCCGCTCGATCATCGCGCGCGGCGCGGCCGAGCCGCCGATCGTCACCTGTTGCAGATGGCGCGGCACCTCGCCGGTCGCGTCGATATGCTGGAACATTGAAAGCCACACCGTCGGCACGCCGGCCGAATGCGTCACCTTCTCCTGGTTCATCAGGCGGCACAGCACCGCAGCATCGTTGACCGCGGCATAGACGAATTTGGCACCCGCCAGCGCGCCGGCAAAGGGCAACCCCCAGGCCGCGGCATGGAACATCGGCACGATCGGCAGGATCGCCGATTGCGACGAGATGTTGAACACCGCCGGCGCGACCTCGGCCATCGCATGGATCATCGTCGAGCGATGCTCGTACAGCACCCCCTTGGGGTTGCCGGTCGTCCCGCTGGTATAACACAGCATGCACGGCGCGCGCTCGTCGCCCTCGACCCAGGCATAATCGCCGCTCTCGGGCGCGATCAGCGCTTCGAACCCGTCCGGCCCGTCGCTGTCGAACACGACATAATGCTCGATCGTCGTCCATTGCGGCTTGAGCCGGTCGACGATTGGCTGGAACTGCCTGTCATAGAACAGCACCCGGTCCTCGGCATGGTTGGCGATATAGACGAGTTGCTCGTCGAACAGCCGCGGATTGATCGTGTGGATCACCCCGCCCATGCCGATCGCGCCATACCAGGAGATGAGATGCCGCGCATGGTTCATCCCCAGCGTCGCGATGCGATCACCCGGTTTGCAGCCGAGCCGCTCCAGCGCCTGGGCAAGCTTGCGCGCGTCGCGCGCGACACCGGCCCAGTCGGTGCGGGTCTCGCTGCCATCGGCCCAGCTGGTGACGATCTCGCGACGACCATGCTCGCGCGCCGCATGGTCGATCAACCTCGGCACACGAAGCGCGAAATCCTGCATGGCACCGAGCATTCTATCTCCCCTCCCGCTTGCGGCAGGGGACCAAGGGGTGGGCTCCCGACTTCCGCAAACCATTGTCATGGGTGAGCGCAATGCTCACCCCGAAGCTGCGCCGCATAGGGCAACAGCCATCAGCCGACCAGCGCCAGCCTCGTCTCCGAGGTTTTCAGCGCGACGTTACGAACATCCTGCAAGGCTTCGATCCGCGCGGCAAGCTCTCCGTCGATCAGGAAGTCGCGGCCGAGCAGCACGCGCGCCGTGCCGCCGTCGGGCAGCGCCGCATTGGCCCAGATCTGCCCGCGCGCCCCGCGTGCCTCGGCAACCAGTGCGGCGAGCGCCGCCATGCCTTCGGGCGAAACGATGTCGGCCTCCAGCACGAAGCGGGCATTGCTCGCCAGTGTATCGAACGGCTGGAAACGCTTGATCGAGACACGCGGGCTCTCCTCGCCCGGCCGGCGATCAAGCTCGACCGTGACGATCCCGCACGCGCCGCCCCGTGCCGCCTCTTCGAGGTCGGCCGCGACCATGTCGTCGAAACAGGTGGCGACGAACTGCCCCGACGGGTCCGACAGCGTCGCCATCAGGTAACGCCGCCCACGCGCCGAGGTGCGCCAGCGCGCATCCTCGATCAGCGCCGCCATCGTCGCGCCGGCGCGGGTACCGTCATCGGGAATGTCGAGCTCGCCCAGCGCGGCATAGCTGCGCGCGCCGTGGCTCTTGGCGAGATGGCCGTGGCGATCGACCGGGTGCGCCGAGAAATAGAAGCCGAACGCCTCCTTCTCCTGCTCCATGCGCTGCGCCAGCGTCCAGCGCGCCGATTGCGGCAGGCGGATCGCCGGTTCGGCCGCATCCTCGCCGCCGAACAGGCCGTGCTGGCCGCTGACCTTCTGGTCATGGACGCGTGCCGCAGTGGCGAGAATCGTCTCGGCACAGGCGAAGATGCCCGCGCGGTTGAGGTCGAAGCTGTCGAACGCCCCTGCCCCGGCCAGCGTCTCGATCTGGCGCTTGTTGAGCATGCGCGGGTCGACGCGGTGGGCGAGGTCGTCGATCCCGGCGAACGGCCCCTGCGCATCGCGCTCGGCCACCAGCCGCTCCATCGCCCCCTCGCCGACGCTCTTCAGCGCGGCGAGCGCATAGCGCACCCCGAAACCGTCCTTGGTCTCCTCGACCGAGAACTCCGCGATGCTGGCGTTGATGTCGGGCGCGAGGCACGTCACGCCCATGCGCCGCATGTCGTCGGTGAAGATGCCGAGCTTGTCGGTCAACCCCATGTCGTAACACATCGAGGCGGCGTAGAATTCGTGCGGATAATGCGCCTTGAGCCAGGCGGTATGATAGGCGAGCAGCGCATAGGCCGCTGCGTGGCTCTTGTTGAAACCATAGCCAGCGAACTTGTCGATCAAGTCGAACAGCTCGTTGGCCTTGCCCGCCTCGATGCCGTTGACCGCCTTGCAGCCTTCGACGAAGCCGGCGCGCTGTGCGTCCATCTCGGCCTTGATCTTCTTGCCCATCGCGCGCCGCAACAGATCCGCTTGGCCCAGGCTGTATCCGGCAAGCACCTGCGCCGCCTGCATCACCTGTTCCTGGTAGACGAAGATGCCGTAGGTTTCCGACAATATCCCTTCGAGCAGCGGGTGGGGATATTCGATCGGCTCGCGCCCGTTCTTGCGCGCGCCGAACATCGGGATATTGTCCATCGGGCCCGGGCGGTAGAGCGAGACGAGCGCGATGATGTCGCCGAAATTGCTTGGTCGCACCGCCGCCAGTGTACGCCGCATGCCTTCGGATTCGAGCTGGAACACGCCGACCGTGTCGCCCTTCTGCAGCAGCTTGTAGACCGCCTCGTCGTCCCATTCGAGCGTCTCGAGATCGACGATCACGCCGCGATCGGCGAGCATCTCCAGCGCCTTTTTGAGCACCGACAAGGTTTTCAGGCCAAGAAAGTCGAATTTCACCAGTCCGGCGCTTTCGACATATTTCATGTCGAACTGCGTCACCGGCATGTCGGAGCGCGGATCGCGGTACAACGGCACGAGCTGCGCCAGCGGTCGATCACCGATCACCACGCCCGCGGCATGCGTCGAGCTGTGGCGCGGCAGCCCCTCCAGCTTCATCGCCAGGTCGAGCAGGCGCTTGATGCCGTCGTCGTTGCGATATTCCTGCGCGAGTTCGCTGACGCCGTTGAGCGCACGCTCCAGCGTCCACGGGTCGGTCGGGTGGTTGGGCACCAGCTTGGCGATGCGGTCGACCTGGCCATAGCTCATCTGCAGCACGCGGCCGGTGTCCTTGAGCACCGCGCGCGCCTTGAGTTTTCCGAAGGTGATGATCTGCGCGACCTGGTCGCGGCCATATTTCTCCTGAACGTAGCGGATCACCTCGCCGCGCCGCGTTTCGCAGAAATCGATGTCGAAGTCGGGCATCGACACGCGCTCGGGGTTGAGGAAGCGCTCGAACAGCAGCCCGAGTTTCATCGGGTCGAGATCGGTAATCGTCAGCGCCCAGGCGACGACCGAGCCGGCACCCGAACCACGGCCCGGCCCGACCGGAATGTCATGGTCTTTGGCCCATTTGATAAAGTCGGCAACGATCAGGAAGTAGCCGGGAAAACCCATCGAGATGATCACGTCGAGCTCGAAATCGAGCCGCTCGGTATAGAGCCGACGCGCATCGTCGTCCGCGATACCGGCCTTTTCTAGCCGCGCCTCCAGCCCGGCATGCGCATCCACGCGCAACGCGATTGCCTCGGCATCGCGGTCGCCGGCAAGGCTCGGCAGGATCGGCTTGCGGTACGGCGCCGACACCGCGCAGCGCTGCGCCACCACCATCGTGTTGGCGATCGCCTCGGGCAGGTCGGCGAACAGCAGCCGCATGTCCTTGGCCGGCTTCATCCACGCGTCCGGCGAACTGCGCGGCCGATCCTCGCTTTCGAGATAGGAGGAGTGGGCGATGCACAGCAACGCGTCATGCGCCTCGCCGAACGCCTCGTCGGCGAAGCAGCACGGGTTGGTCGCGACCAGCGGTAGGTCGCGATCATAGGCCAGATCGAGTAGGGGCGCCTCCGCCCGGCCCTCGATCTCGTCGAGCCGCCGCGTCAGCTCGACATAGAGCCGCTCGGGAAACAGCGCCTGCAACCGGTCGGCATAGGCCAGCGCACGGTCGGGCTGGTCTTCGGCGAACAACCGCGCAAGCCCACCCTCGCGGCCCGCGGTCAGCGCAATCAGCCCGTCGGTCCGCCCTTCCAGCGCCGCGAAATCGACATGCGGTGCCAGTTCGAGCGGCCGGTCGAGATGCGCCTGCGACACCAGCCCGCACAAATTTTGATAGCCCGTCTCATCCTGCGCATAGAGCGCGATCCAGTCGACGATCGGTTCGACGCTGTCAGGCATGTCGGGCCGCGCCAGCCCGAGCATTGCGCCGATCACCGGCTGCACGCCGGCGCCCTTGCACGCATCGGAAAAGGCCATCGCGGCATAGAGCCCGTTGCGATCGGTCAGCGCGACCGCGGGGAAGCCAAGTTCCTGCGCTCGCTTGGCGATCGCCTTGGGCTCGATCGCGCCATCGAGCATGGTGTAGGAGGAAAAGACGCGGAGGGGCACGAAGCCGGAATGGGGCATCGGCCGGTTATGCCCTGCCCAGCCGATTCGGGAAATGCCGAAGGTCCGTCGGGCTAACGAATTTTCCCGAACCATCGCGGCAGGAGGATGCGACGGATCACCCCGGCGCCGATCGCCAGCGGCACGAGCGCATTGACCGCTTGAGTGGCCGGCAGTGCGAACAGGATGCCGAAGAGCAACGGCATGATCAGGCTCGCGACCACACGTTGCCGCCGATAGGCACGCGGCACCTCGTCGCGCATGATTCCGGGCGTGAAGCTCGCATAGGCCCACATCGCGACGTTCAGCGCGCCGCATAGCGCCATCGTCAGGGCATAGAAGGAGAACGCCGCATCGCTGTTGCCCTTGAGATAGACGACATGGGCACAGGCCGGGATGACGGCGACGAGGCACAACATCGCCAGCGTCAGCCCGGTCAGCCAGCGATCGACGCGCACGACGCGCGCGAACAGATCGCGGTTGCTGATCCAGAACACCGCGATGATCAGGAAACTGACGACATAGGCGATCATCATCCGCCCGCCAGCGGCCAGCATATCGCCCACCGAGGTCGCGTGCTCGGGCAAGCGGATCTCAAGCGCCGCCAGCGTCGTCGCGATCGCGAAGATGCCGTCGGACAGCATGATCAGGCGATCATAATGGTGCCGCTGCAGATGCGCTTCGAGCGGCTCCTCGCTCGACAACGACTCCGGCTCGGCCATGCTACAGCAGCGCCTCGATATCCGCCTTGATCTCTTCCGGCTTGGTCGTCGGCGCGTAGCGCTTGACCGTCTTGCCGCTGCGATCGACCAGGAATTTGGTGAAGTTCCACTTGATCGACTTGGAGCCCATCAGCCCCGGTGCCTCGCTCTTGAGCTGTTCGAACAGCGGGTCGGCATCGGTACCGTTGACGTCGATCTTGGCGAACATCGGGAAGGTCACATCATAGGTCAGCGAGCAGAAATTGGCGATCTCGGCCGCATCGCCCGGCTCCTGCCCGCCGAACTGGTTGCACGGAAAGCCCAGCACCTCGAAATCGCGCCCGGCCAGCTCGCGGTGCAGCGCCTCGAGCCCGGCATATTGCGGGGTGAAGCCGCATTTCGAGGCGGTGTTGACGATCAACAGCACCTTGCCGGCATAGGCCGACAGGTCGACGGTCGAGCCATCGGTTGCCTTGACGCTCATCTCGGTGACCGCGGTCATGCTTTGCTCTCCTCGTGACGTGACAGCAGGAAGCGCAGATTTTGCCGCACGCCCGGCCATTCATCGGCGATGATCGAGTAAACGACAAGATCGCGCACGCGACCATCCGGCATTATGCCATGCTTGCGCAGCACCCCGTCGCGCTTGGCACCGAGCCGTTCGATCGCCGCCTGCGAGCGCTTGTTGAACCAGTCGGTGCGGATCTGCACCACATTGCAGCCCATCGCCTCGAAGGCATGGCCGAGCAGAAGCAGCTTCGCCTCGGTGTTGACGCCGGTGCGCTGAACCGACTTCGCATAGAAGGTGCCGCCGATTTCCAGCCGCTTGCTGGCCTCGTTCATCCGCATGAAGCGCGTCAGCCCGACGACCCGGCCATCGGGCGTTTCGACCGCGAAGGGCATGGCGCGCCCGAAATCGCGCTCCCTGAAGATCGTTGCCATCGCCGCGTCGGGATCGACGAAGCTGGAAACATTGGTGAAGAACAGCGCCGTCAGGTCGCCATCGCCCGCCGCCGCCACAATCGCGTCGCGATCCTCGGCGCGCAGCGGCCGCAACGTGACATGGTCGCCGCGCAGCGTCGGCGCATCGGACCAGGCGGTCACACCAGCCGTCCTTCGGCCAACCTCACGACGCGGTCCATCTTGCTCGCCATGCGCTCGTTATGCGTCGCAATCAGCGCGGCCGAACCCTCGCCGCGCACCAGCCGCAGGAACTCAGCGAGCACGACATCGGCGGTCGATTCGTCGAGATTGCCGGTCGGTTCGTCGGCCAGCACCAGCGCCGGCTTGTTGGCCAGCGCCCGCGCCACCGCGACACGCTGCTGCTCGCCGCCCGACAGCTGGCTCGGCCGATGCGTCAGGCGGTGGCCGAGCCCCAGCGCGGTAAGCAGCGCGGTCGCCCGCTCATCGGCCTCGGCGCGCGTGCGGTCGCGGATCAGTTGCGGCAGCACGACATTTTCGGTCGCGTTGAAATCGGGCAGCAGGTGATGGAACTGATAGACGAAGCCGAGATAATCGCGCCGCAACACGGTCCGCGCATGCGCGTCGGCGCGCGATGCCTCCTGCCCCGCAATGCGGATCGAGCCCTGGAAACCGCCCTCGAGCAGCCCGACCGCCTGCAACATCGTCGACTTGCCCGAACCGGAGGGCCCGAGCAGCGCGACGATCTCGCCCTGCCCTACCGTCAGGTCGACACCGCGCAGCACTTCGATCGTTACGTCGCCCTGCTGGAAACTGCGCGTGAGGCCGGTCACTTCGAGGATCGGACTATTCATAACGTAGCACCTGCACCGGATCGGTACTCGCCGCGCGGTAGGCGGGATAGAGCGTGGCGAGGAAGCTGAACAGCAGGGCCATCACGGCGATCGTCGTCACCTCGATGGGGTTGCTGCGCGACGGCAGTGCGCTGAGAAAGCGGATCGTCGGATCCCACAGATTCTGCCCCGTCAGGCGTTGCACGCCATCGACGATCGGCTGGCGAAAGGTCAGCAGCACGTACGCGAGCAACAGCCCGGCGAGCGTGCCCAGCGCGCCGATCGTCGTACCGACCGTGATGAAGATCCGCATCAGCCCGCCGCGCGACGCGCCCATCGTGCGCAGGATCGCGATGTCGCGCGTCTTGGCGCGCACCAGCATGATCAGCGACGACAGGATGTTGAAGACCGCGACGAGGATGATGAACGACAGCACGGTGAACATCACCACGCGCTCGACGCCCAGCGCCTCGAACAATTGCGCGTTCATCTGCCGCCAGTCGGTCGTCACGGCCTGGCCGGCTACCTTGTCGCTCAGCGGCTGCAGGATCGCCTGCACCCGGTCGGGGTCGACGGTGTTGATCTCGATCATCCCGACCGAATCGCCCATCAGCAACAGCGTCTGGGCGTCCTCCAGCGGCATGAAGATATAGGATTTGTCATAATCGTAGAGGCCGATCTCGAAAATCGCGCCGACCTTGAACGACACGATCCGCGGCACGGTGCCGAACGGCGTCGTCTGGCCCTGCGGGCTGATCAGCGAGATCTCGCTGCCGACCGTCGCGCCGAGTTCCTCGGCAAGGTGCGAGCCGATCGCGATCTGGTTGCTTCCTGCCGTCACGTTCGACAACGAGCCGAGCACGATCTTCTTGCCCAGCGTCGCGTTGCTGCGCAGATCCTGCACGCGCATGCCGCGCAGCAGCACCGCCTCGACCCGGCCGTTATAGCTCGTCATCAGCGGCTGTTCGATCATCGGCGTCGCGCTCGTCACGCCGGGTGTGGCATCGGCAATCTCGATCACGCGGCGCCAATTGGGTAAGGTCCCACCGACGCCCTGCACCACGGCATGGCCGTTGAGCCCGACGATCTTGTCGAACAGCTCGGCGCGAAAGCCGGTCATCACGCTCATCACGACGACCAGCGCCGCGACGCCGAGCGTCACCGCCAGCCAGCTGATCACGCCGACCAGGAAGATGAACGCCTCGCCCTTGCCCGGCAGCAGGTAACGCCGCGCAATCATGGCTTCGTAGCGGGACAGGATCATGCGGGCGCCGGCACCATGGCTTGAGGATGTCCGCGCTCTAGGCTCTGCGTGCGTTGCTGGCAACCGGACCGGGCTGTTGCGCAATCGCCACAGCGCCGCCGTAATCGGTTCACTCCGGTCATAATCCCGGTGACAAATCCAACGTCCCTGCCTAGCAATCGACCCGCTGAGACACAGGCAACGGCCGTGGTTCGGGGAAGGGTCGCAGCCCCGCTTCGCAAGAGGCGCGCGGGCGAGATCTTAAGGGGGCTGACGAGCGATCGTCACGCAGGCGCCCGGGCTGGCAACGGTCCGGGCGTTTGCCGTTTCAGGGGCGCCCTCGCCGGCTACTCACGCTAAACCGCGAAGCCTCTGGTAGACATCAAACACGTCACGCGAGCAGATATCCACGGCGGCGGGCTCGAGGCTAACTGCCTTGCCACCCCGGATCGCGCCCAGGGTGGTGGCACCAGCAATCGTCCCGATGGTCAGAACTTCTTCGAGATCGTCGCGCCGAAAGTCCTCGGATCGCCGGGCTGTCCGACGATCAGACCGGTGCTGCCCGACTGCACCGACAGCAACTCGAAATAATGATGGTCGAAGGCGTTACGCACCCAGGCGAAGATGTTGAAGCTGCCCTGGCGATAGCCCAGTCGAAAGTTCGACAGGGAAAAGCCATCGATCCAGGTATAGGCCGATGGGCTCGGGTTCGACGAGAAGCGCGTGCGATAGCTGCCGTCATAACCCAGATAGATCTCGCCCGCACCGACCGGCTTGTTGACCTCGCCGCCGAACGACAGCGCCCATTTCGACACGCCGGGGAGCACCTGTCCGGAGATGTCGCACGAGGCAGGGCTGTTCCCACCTGCCGTACCGGCTGCACTTGCCGGGGTGCCGGTGCCGCCACCGGAAAGCTCGGGCGGGCACGGTGCGTTGGTGAATCTTGTATAGGTCGCGTCGGTATACGCGCCATTGAAATACAGGCTGAGCCGCTCGCTCGGCCGGAACGAGCTGTCGAACTCCACGCCGCGCGCCCGTACCTGGCCGGCATTGGCGAGATAACCGCGGATCACGTTGATCGCATTGTTGTTCACGGTTGCCTGGTAGTCGTTGATGACATCCCAATAGCCCGCCACGTTGACGGTCAGGCGACGATCCAGAAACTGCGTCTTGAGACCCAGCTCGAAATGGTTGACCTTTTCCGGCCGCACCGTCTGGGTCGTCAGGTCGACCGCCGTACTGGTCGAGTTCAGTGGGAGGCCCGACAGGTTGATGCCGCCGGACTTGAAGCTGCGTGCATAGGTCGCATAACCGTGGATATCGGGCGTAAAATCATAGGCGATCGTGATGTCGCCGGAAACGTTCCAGGCACTGAACGCGGGTGTATAATGCTGCGGTGCCAGCGTATTGATCTGGTTCTGGAAGGTCGCCTTTGCCGCAGCTGTGGGTTGCGCCGCCAGCAGGGCAGCCACATTGTCCGCCGTCGCCACGAAATCGAACTGTGCGTTGTGGATGCTGACGACAGAGTCGTAATAGCCGGATTTCTTGTCGTAGTTCACGCGCAGACCCGGCGAGATGCGGAGCCGGTCGGTGACGGACCAGCTCAACTTGCCATACAGGGCCGCGCTCTGATTGCTGAAGTTGATCGTGTTCGTGCTGGTCAGCCCGTTCAAGACCAACGGGTTGCAGGCATCGGCCGTGGGTGAGGCGCAACCGCTCGAACCGACGGCCACATTGCCCGGGTTGAGCAGCCACCGGCTGGCCGCGGCGCCCTGTACCTGCGATCCTTGCGTATTGATCTTCTGCGTAAAAAAGAATGCGCCAAAGGTGTAGTTGAGCTTGTTCTTGCCGTTCGAGGCGATCCGGAACTCCTGCGAATATTGATGTTGCTGCGACGGGTTCTGCGACACGGTCGTGATCGGCAAGCCGACAAAATCGCGATCGTTGGCCGGCTTCCAATCCCAATAGCGCCATGCCGACACCGACGTGACGGTAGCAGGGCCGATGTCCCAGTTGCCGACAAGCGACGCGCCACCCATTTCCTGACGCGAATTGATCGTCGCATCGAGGTCAGTCACGCGATCGAACGGGTTGGTGCTGGGCACGGTGTAGCCCAGCGCGGCGGCGAGCGCCGCATATTGGCGATTGGCCGGCCGCTGCGTGCTGCCGACGCGCGCATAATATTGGACGCAGCATAGCGGGTTCTGGGCGTTGAAATCGCCGGTGAGGCGGAAATCCAGGTCGGCGCGCGGCTTCCACAACAACTGGCCGCGCACGCTGAAATTGTCGAGCTTGTGGAGATTGCGCCCACCCGTGACGTCATAGATCGTGCCGCCGCGGCGCGTGAAGGATGTCGACAGTCTTGCCGCAAGCGTATCGGAAACGAGTGGCCCGGATACCGAGCCCTTGACCTGATAATAGTCATCATTGCCGGCGCTGGCTTCGAACTGCGCCTCGGGGCTGAAGCTCGGCGCACGCGTCGTGATATTCACGGCGCCGGCGGTGGTGTTCTTGCCGTAAAGCGTGCCCTGCGGCCCACGCAGCACTTCGATCCGGTCGACATCGACGAAATCGAAGGTCGAGGCGCCGACACGCCCGACATAGACACCATCGAGATAGAAGCCGACCCCTTGCTCGATGCCGTCATTGGTGAGCCCGAACGGCGTACCGAGCCCGCGAATGTTGATCGAGGAATTGCGCGGGTTGCTCGAATAGAATTGCAGCGATGGCTGTAACTGCTGCAGGCGGTTGACGTTGAAAGCGCCCGTCCTGCTCAGGTCGTTCGCGCTGACCACCGAGAGCGCGATCGGCACGTCCTGCGCTCGCTCCTGGCGACGTTGCGCCGTGACGACGATATCGCCCGGCGCCTGGGCCTCCTGCGCAGCACTCGTATCGGCAACCGGCGCGGGTTCCGCAGGCGCGGCCACAGGTGCAGCCGATGCCAGCAGCATGGCGATGGATGAAAGCATGACGACGTCCCCTTAGCGATTCGCCCTTAATCTCCCCTAATTTACTAGGATTATAATCCTAGCGCTTCTTGGCTGACCACAAGCGCAGCTTTAGCCCCACGCTTTTCCGCCATTTTCCCTCTTGAACCGGCGACGGAACGCACCAGATTTGCGGTGTTCGGCGCCTGACGGGCCTGACAGACAACGGTGTCGCACCCCTGGTGGATGCCGAATTTGACGACCAACTCGCTTCTATGGAGGATTTGACATGCGTCAGTTTGATTTGACCCCCTTCCGCCGCTCCGCGATCGGCTTCGACCGGCTGTTCGACATGCTGGAGACCAGCGCGCGCCAGTCGGCGGTGGACAATTATCCGCCCTTCAATCTCGAGCGTCTCGCCGAGGACCGCTACCGCATCACCATTGCAGTCGCCGGGTTCAGCCGTGACGAGATCGAGATCACCGCGCAGCAGAACCTGTTGCAGGTGCGCGGCAAGAAGGCGGAGCAGGCCGCGGACAACGCCGCCTTCCTGCACCTCGGCATCGCCACGCGCAGCTTCGAACGCCGCTTCGAGCTGGCCGATTTCGTGCGCGTCGACGATGCGCGGCTCAATGACGGTCTGCTGACCGTCGAGCTGGTCCGCGAGGTGCCCGAGGCGATGAAGCCCAAGACCATCGCGATCAAGACCGGCGCGCCGCTGATCGCTGTCGATGACAGCGACACGGCCGAAGCTGCCTGAGCCGCGAAATCAACGCTGAGTGAGATGGGGTGTCCGGAGCAATCCGGGCGCCCTTTTTTCTTCTTCTTTAAATCCTCCCCGGAACGGGGAGGGGGACCATTTGCTTCTTCAGCAAATGGTGGAGGGGCTGGCCGAGCGAAACCGCGCCTCGATCCACACTGGTGCTGGGCGGCAAACGGAATGTCGCCTTTCGCGGCACGCAACCGTTCGACCAGCCCCTCCACCGCGCGACGCGCGGTCCCCCTCCTCGTTCCGGGGAGGAATTTTAAGCGCTTTTGTTTGTCGCGATTCAACCAATCGCAAATCTGAGCATGGTCCGCCGCATGCACATGACCACTCACCCTGTCCGCGATCATGGATCGAGCCGGCGGCAATATCCCTGCCGACCGCGCAAAAAATATTCGAAATTCCCTGCCAAATTCCCTGCCACACACCGCCGGCAGGGAAATCTCACAGGTGTGCGCGTCGCCTCAGACCAGCCGGCTCTGCCGCACCGCCGCGGCAATGAAGCTCGCGAACAGCGGGTGCGGCTCGAACGGCTTCGACTTGAGCTCCGGGTGGAACTGCACGCCGACGAACCACGGATGATCGGGACGCTCGACGATCTCGGGCAGCATGCCGTCGGGCGACATGCCCGAGAAGACCAGTCCGCCCTTCTCCAACGCAGCCTGATAGGCGGTATTGACCTCGTAGCGATGGCGATGCCGCTCGGAGATGTGCGTGCCGCCATAGATCGACGAGACGACGCTGTTGCCGTCGAGCGTCGCGTCATAGGCGCCGAGCCGCATCGTCCCGCCCATGTCGCCCCCGGCCTCGCGCGTCTGGATGCCGTCGGCGCTCATCCATTCGGTGATCATGCCGACCACGGGTTCCTCGGTCGGACCGAATTCGGTCGAGCTGGCCTTGGCGATCCCGGCGAGATCGCGCGCGCCCTCGACGCACGCCATCTGCATGCCGAAACAGATACCGAAATAGGGGATCTCGCGTTCGCGCGCGAAGCGCACGCTGGCGATCTTGCCCTCGGCACCGCGCTCGCCAAAGGCGCCGGGCACGAGGATCGCATGGCACGGCTCGAGCCGCGCCGCGATCTGTGCATCATCGTCGCTTTCGAACAGCTCGGCGTCGATCCAGTCGATATTGACCTTCACGCGGTTGGCGATGCCGCCATGCACCAGCGCTTCGTTGAGCGACTTGTAGGCGTCCTGCAGCCCGACATATTTGCCGACGACGCCGACGGTGACCTCGCCTTCGGGATTGGTCAGCCGGTCGACGATCTCGACCCAGCGCGACAGGTCGGGCGCCAGGCCCGGAAGAATGCCGAACGCCTTGAGCACTTCCGCGTCGAGGCCCTCGCCATGATATTGCAGCGGTACGGCATAGATGCTCTTGGCGTCGAGCGCCGGGATCACCGCTTCCTTCGGCACGTTACAGAACAGCGCGATCTTGGCGCGCTCGCTCGCCGGCAGAGGCTGCTCGCAGCGGCACACCAGCACGTCGGGCTGCACGCCGAGCGCGGCAAGCTCGCGCACCGAATGCTGCGTCGGCTTGGTCTTCAACTCGCCCGCCGCCGAGATGTACGGCACCAGCGTCACGTGAATGCTCACCGAATTGCCGCGGCCGAGATCGTTCCGCAGCTGGCGGATCGCCTCGATGAACGGCAGCGACTCGATGTCGCCGACCGTCCCGCCGATCTCGCACAGCACGAAATCGAGATCGTCGATCTCGGCCGTGGCGAACTCCTTGATCGCGTCGGTGACGTGCGGAATGACCTGCACCGTCGCGCCGAGATAGTCGCCGCGCCGCTCGCGCTGGATGATCTGCTGATAGATCCGGCCCGAGGTGATGTTGTCCGACTGGCGCGACGCCACGCCGGTAAAGCGTTCGTAATGGCCGAGATCGAGGTCGGTCTCGGCGCCGTCATCGGTCACATAGACTTCGCCATGCTGGTAAGGCGACATCGTGCCGGGATCGACGTTGAGATAGGGATCGAACTTGCGGATGCGCACGCGATAGCCGCGTGCCTGCAGGAGAGCCGCGAGGCTCGCCGCCATGAGACCTTTACCCAGCGAGGAAACCACGCCGCCGGTAATGAAAATAAACCGCGCCATGGGAGGAAACGCCTAACGTGTCTTGGCGCCACGCGGCAAGCGCGCGACTCCAATTATTTTATGGGAACGACGAAAGCGGCGCCGCGCGCCGTGCGTCACGACCTAGTGCTGGACCGGGAGCGTGCCGTTGTTCGTCGGCAGGGTCACGTTGGCCGCGCCGGACGAATAGGCGCCGGCGTCCTGCGGAAGCTGCGCACCGGGCTGCGGCGCCGCGTTACCCGCCGGCTTGACCGCCAGCGTCGGGTCGATCTTGGTGCTGTGGCCACCGGCGGCGTAGATCGCCAGGCCGATGCTCAGCACCACGAACAGCGAGCCGAACACGGTCGTCAGACGGGTCAAGAGATCGGCCGCGCCGCGCGCCGACATCAGGCCCGACGGGCTGCCGCCCATGCCGAGTCCGCCGCCCTCGGAGCGCTGGACCAGAATCACGATGACCAGCGCAAGGGCAACGAAACCGTGAACGATGAGCAAAAACGTGAACATGAAAAATCGATCATCCCGAGCGGCGAAGGCGGGCACATAGGCGACGCGCCGCCCGCGATCAACCGCGCGCGTCGCCTTAAAGCTGCAACATTTCGCATCCGTCCTGAAACCAGGCGGGTGCGAGCGCGTTCTTCCCTGCAGCCACGGCGTATGTTCGCCGGGCCGTGTACAGAGTTGGACAATGTCGGTGGCCAATCTTTTCGATCGATCTCTCACCAACTGGATGCAGTCGCTGGTCGACTATGTCCGTTCGGGGCAACCCGATCTGACCAATCGTCAGATGGCGCTGCTCCTGTTCGTTTATCTGGCGCCAGGACCGCACACCGTCCGGGGATTAGCCAATGTTCTCAACGTCTCGAAGCCCGTCGTGACACGCGCCTTGAACAGGCTCGGTGCGCTGGGCTATCTGCGCCGCCAGCGCGACGAAACGGACAAGCGCAACATCTTCGTGGCGCGCACGGCGGAAGGGGCAGATTTTCTTGCGGAATTCGGACAATTCATCGGCGGTACCGTACAGTCCGTCGCTCGGCGCGCGACCGCGTAGCAGCTTTGCGCTGCTCGGGCGCTCGCTGGCGCTCGACCCCCGCACGCATGCCGTGCGCCGTGACCTGGCCGATATCCGTCTCGCCGAAAGCGTCTTCGCGCCGCATTATGCCGCACCGCGCGCGATGGTCGCGTTGCGCGAGGTGCTGATGCGCGCCGGCCCGCAGCACGACTCGGAGGTCATCGGCTCGCTCGGTGAAGGCGACCTGTTCGAGACGCTCGAACTTGCCGGCGGCAACGCCTGGGGCAAGGCGCCGCGGATCGACCTGGTCGGCTATGTCGACGCCGATGCATTGGGGATGGCATGACGCTCTCGGTCTTCATTGACGGCGCCGCCGGCACGACCGGCCTGGAGATCCGCGAACGGCTCGCCGGGCGCGGCGAGATCACGACGTTCGAACTGCCCGAGACCAAGCGCAAGAGCGTCAAGGCGCGAGCGGAGGCGCTGAACGCAGCCGACATCGTCATCCTCTGCCTGCCCGACGATGCGGCGCGCGAGGCCGTCGCGCTGATCGACAACGGCACGACGCGCGTGATCGACGCATCGACGGCGCACCGCGTCGCCGATGGCTGGACCTATGGCTTTCCCGAGCTCGAACCGGGACAGCAGGCAGCGATCGCCGAGGCGATGCGTGTGTCCAATCCCGGCTGCTATCCGACCGGCTTTCTGGCGCTGGTCCGGCCGTTGATCCGCGCCGGCCTCGTGCCCGTCGACTGGACTTTCGCGGTCAACGCGATCTCGGGATATTCGGGCGGCGGCAAGGCGATGATCGCCGAGTTTCAGGGCCCCAATCCGCCGCCGGCGGCGCGGCTCTACGCGCTCGGCCTGCTCCACAAGCATGTACCCGAGATGCAGAAGCATGCCCGGGTCGAGCATCCGCCGATCTTCATGCCGTCGGTCGCCAACACCTATCGCGGCATGATCGTCGAGGTCGCGCTGCCGTTGCACCAGTTCGTCCGGCGCCCGACGCTGGCGGCGTGCGAGACGGCGCTGCGCGATGCCTATAAGGATTCGCAGATCGTCCGCGTCGTCGAGCCCGAGGGCGACACGATCGCGATCGAGGCCGACGCCGAGACCGACCGGCTCACGCTCAGGGTGTGCGGCAATAGCGACGCCGGCCAGGCACGCCTGATCGCCACGCTCGACAATCTCGGCAAGGGTGCGTCGGGTGCTGCGGTGCAGAATCTCAACATCATGGCCGGGCTTGATCCGATCGCGGGGCTGACGCTTTAGCGACCGGCCTGATTACGTATTCACATGGCCGTTCCCGAACGGCTCTGTTAGGCGCCCGGCGGCGATCACGAAGAGGTGGTAGGAACGATGCGCAATCCGGTGGGCAAGCTGCTGCTGTTCGGCGCGACTGGCGACCTGGCGCAGCGCATGCTGCTGCCGTCACTCTACGGCCTGCATGCCGACGGCCTGCTGCCCGAAGGCCTGACGATCACTGGCACCGCGCGTTCGGCGAACAGCGACGCTGCCTATCGTGCCTTTGCAAAAAAAGCGCTCGACGAGTACCTGCCCGAGGATCGCAAGGACGATGCGGCGATCAAATCTTTCCTGCCGCGCCTGCAATACCAGCCGCTCGATGCCACCGATCTGGCGCACTACAAGGACCTGGCGAAGAAGGTCGGCGATGTGGCGGGCGGGCTCGCCATCTTCCTGTCGACAGCGCCGTCGCTGTTCGAGCCGGTTATCCGCGGGCTCGAATCCGCCGGTTTGACCGGCCCGACCGTCCGCATCGGCCTCGAGAAGCCGCTCGGCTACGACCTCGCCTCTAGCCGCGAGATCAACGACACGGTCGCAAGCGCCTTCCCCGAGGACCGCACCTTCCGCATCGACCATTATCTCGGCAAAGAGACGGTGCAGAACATCCTCGCGCTGCGCTTCGGCAACTCCTTCTTCGAGCCGGTGTGGAATGCGCAGGGCATCGACAACATCCAGATCACCATCGCCGAGACGGTCGGGCTGGAAGAGCGCGCGGGCTATTACGACACCGCGGGTGCTTTGCGCGACATGGTCGCCAACCACATGCTCCAGCTGCTCGCGCTGATCGCGATGGAGCCCCCTGCCCGCTTCGACGGCACAGCGATCCGCGACGAAAAGGCCAAGGTGTTCCGCTCGCTGCGCCGCATCTCGCCGGCCGAAGCGCCGCAGGTCACCGTCACCGGGCAATATGGCGCGGGCGCCTCGGGCGGCGAGATCGTCAAATCCTATGTCGACAAACTCGGCAAGCCGTCGACCACCGAGACCTTCGTCGCGGTCAAGGCGCATGTCGACAACTGGCGCTGGCAGGGCGTGCCCTTCTACCTCCGCACCGGCAAGCGCATGACGACGCGCCGCAGCGAGATCGCGATCCAGTTCAAGGCCGTGCCGCACTCGATGTTCGCCAGCCGCGGCGGCCTGCTCCAGCCCAACATGCTGATCATCCGCCTGCAGCCCGAGGAATATATCCAGCTGCTGGTGATGGCCAAGGAACCGGGCCTCGACCGCGAGGGCATCCGCCTGCGCGAGGTGCCGCTCAACCTCAGCCTTGATTCGGAATTCGCGGGCACGCGCCGCCGCATCGCCTATGAGCGGCTATTGCTCGACCTGATCGAGGGTGACCAGACGCTGTTCGTGCGCCGCGACGAGGTCGAGGCGCAATGGGAATGGGTCGACGCGATCCGTGCCGGCTGGACCGCCAACGACATGAAGCCGAAAAGCTATGCCTCGGGCACCTGGGGCCCATCGGCCGCGATTGCGCTGACCGAGCGCGACGGTGTGACCTGGCAGGACGATTGATCACCCCGCTCACGTGTTGAGAGGGGCAAAGGAGTGACTATGAGCGACGAAATCGAATGGTGGGACTATGACGACGCCGAGGAGATGGCCGCGGCCGTCGCCGGCGATATCGCCTTCATCATCGAAAGCGCGATCGATGCGCGCGGCGGCTGTGTCGTCGCGCTTTCGGGCGGCAAGACCCCGGTGCCGATCTACGCCAAGCTGGCCCAGGCCAAGCTCGACTGGAAGCGCGTGACGATCGTGCCGACCGACGAGCGCATCGTGCCGCTCGGCGATCCGCTGAGCAACGTGACGATGATCGCCAAGACCTTCCTGCCCAAGGGCGCACGCGTCATGCCGATCGTCCCGACCGCCACCGCTGACTACAAGGCGGCAGGCCGCTCGGCCGATGCGCTGATGCAGGACCTGCACTGGCCGCTCGACCTGTGCCTGCTCGGTGTCGGTGCCGATGGCCATACCGCGTCGATCTTCCCCGGCCCCGATTTCGACGAGGCGCTGAGCGGCCCGAACGAACGCCGCGCGCTCGGCGTGATGCCCGATCCGCTGCCCTCCGAGGCACCCGTGGCGCGCGTGTCGCTGTCGCGCGCCGCGATCGTCTCGGCACGCGCACTGCTGATCGCTGTGACCGGCGATGCCAAGAAGAAGGTCATCGAGGCAGCGATCAAGCAGGGCCCGTCCTCGGCCTATCCGATCGGCCGCGTGCTTGCCGATGCCGAACTGCCGGTCGACATCCACTGGGCGCCGTAAAAGTGTTGCACAACCCCTCCTCCGTTCGTGCTGAGCCTGTCGAAGCACTGTCCTTTCTTCGTTCCCGCGAGAAGGAGAGCAGCCCTTCGACAAGCTCAGGGCGAACGGTTGCAGGGCAAAGCGCATGACCTTGCACCCCGACATCTCAGCGGTCACCGATCGGGTGATCGAGCGCTCGCGGCCGACGCGCGAGGCGTATCTCGCGCTGATCCGGCGCGAGCGCGACCAGCATGTCGCGCGACCCACGCTGGGCTGCGCCAACCTCGCGCACGGTTATGCCGGGACCGAGGAAGACCGCGATACGATGAAGACCGGCAAGGCGATGAACATCGGCATCGTCAGCGCCTATAACGACATGCTCTCGGCGCATGCCGTCTATTACCGCTACCCCGAACAGATGAAGATCTGGGCACGCGAGGCCGGTGCCACGGCGCAGGTCGCTGGCGGTGTGCCGGCGATGTGCGACGGCGTGACGCAGGGCTATGCCGGGATGGAGCTGTCGCTGTTCAGCCGCGACACCATCGCGCTGTCGACTGCGGTGGCGCTGAGCCACGGCATGTTCGAAGGCGCCGCGCTGCTCGGCATCTGCGACAAGATCGTGCCGGGGCTGCTGATGGGCGCGCTGCGCTTCGGCCATCTGCCGATGATCCTTGTGCCGGGTGGACCGATGCGCACCGGCACGCCCAACAAGGAGAAGGCCGCCGTCCGTGAGGCCTTTGCCGAGGGTAAGGTCGGGCGCGACGCGCTGCTCGAGGCCGAGATCGGCGCCTATCACTCCAAGGGCACCTGCACCTTTTACGGCACGGCCAATTCGAACCAGATGATGATGGAGGTGATGGGCCTTCACATCCCCGGCGCCGCCTTCGCCAATCCGGATACCAAACTGCGCCAGGAACTCAGCCGCGCCGCCGTGCATCGCCTCGCGAAGATCGGCTGGGACGGCGACGACTATCGCCCGATCGGGCTGTGCGTCGACGAAAAGGCCATCGTCAACGCGGCGATCGGCCTGCTCGCGACGGGCGGCTCGACCAACCATCTGATCCACCTGCCCGCCATCGCGGCGACGGCAGGCATCCTGATCGACTGGGACGATGTCGACCGGTTGTCGCGCGCCGTGCCGCTGATCGCACGGGTCTATCCCAATGGCGCCGCTGACGTGAACGGCTTCGAGGATGCCGGCGGCATGCCCTATGTCATCCGCGAACTACTCGATGCCGGCCTCTTGCATCGCGACCTGCTGACGGTCGGTGGCGATGACATGACCGACTATGGCAAGCGGCCGGTCGTCGATGCCGACGCGGTAGCCTGGGAAGATCCGGGCGCCAGCGGCGACGACACGATCCTGCGCCCCGCCGCCACGCCGTTCGCCCCCGAAGGCGGCTTCCGCATCCTCGCCGGCAATCTCGGCCGCGCGTGCATCAAGGTCAGCGCGGTCGAGCGCGATCGCTGGGTGATCGAGGCGCCGGCACGCGTGTTCCACGACCAGCTCGACGTGCAGGCGGCGTTCAGGGCCGGCGAACTCGACCGCGACGTCGTCGTTGTGGTGCGTTTCCAGGGGCCGCGCGCCAACGGCATGCCCGAACTGCACAAACTCACACCGCCGCTCGGCGTGCTGCAGAATCGCGGCTTCCGTGTCGCGCTGGTCACCGACGGGCGCATGTCGGGCGCGAGTGGCAAGGTGCCGTGCGCGATCCATGCCAGTCCCGAGGCTCTCGGCGGTGGCCCGCTCGGCAAGGTGCGCGACGGCGATATGATCCGGCTCGACGCCGTGGCCGGTACGCTCGAAGCGCTGGTCGACCCGGTGGAATGGGCGGCGCGGTCGTTCGTCGAGGCGCCGGCGCCGGCGGTCGGCATGGGCCGCGAGTTGTTCGCGCTGTTCCGCGGCGCGGCGAGTGAGGCCGAAAAGGGCGCATCGCCCTTGCTCGCGGCGATGGGCTGGTGAGCATGGACCTGGTCGCGGTCGATATCGGCGGGACGCACGCCCGCTTCGCCATTGCCGAGGTGGCCGGCGGCAAGGTCGTCTCGCTCGGCGAGGCGGTGACGCTCAAGACCGCAGAATATGCCTCGCTGCAAACCGCCTGGCAGGCGTTCGGCGAGCAGCTTGGCCGGCCGATGCCGCGTGCCGCAGCGATTGCGGTCGCCTCGCCGATCGGCGGTGAGATCATCAAGCTGACCAACAATCCGTGGATCATTCGGCCCGCGCTGGTCAAAGAGCGGCTGGCGGTCGACGATTATGTCCTGATCAACGATTTCGGCGCGATCGGCCATGCCGTGGCGCAGGTTCCGGACGAGGCCTTCGTGCACCTCTCGGGTCCCGATACGCCCTTCCCGGCCAATGGCGTGCTGACCGTTTGTGGTCCGGGCACAGGTCTCGGGGTGGCGCAGATCCTGCGCACACCGCACGGCTATCACGTCCTCGAAACCGAGGGCGGCCACACCGATTTCGCGCCGCTCGACGCGCTGGAAGACGCGATGCTCAAGCGGCTGCGCAAGACCTTCAACCGTGTGTCGACCGAACGGATCGTCGCCGGGCCGGGGATCGTCACGATCTACGAGACGCTGGCCGAGATCGAGGGGCGCGCGGTACAGCGGCTCGACGACAAGGCGATCTGGACGCAGGCGCTCGACGGTCAGGACAGCCTGGCGCTCGCCGCGCTCGACCGTTTCTGCCTGTGCCTCGGCGCGGTGGCGGGTGACCTCGCACTGTCGCATGGCGCCAGCGGTGTTGTGATTGCCGGCGGTCTCGGGCTACGGCTCAAGGACCATCTCGCCCGATCGGGCTTTGGCGAGCGTTTCACCGCCAAGGGCCGCTTCCAGTCGATGATGGCGGCGGTGCCGGTCAAGCTCATTACCCACCCCCAGCCCGGCCTGTTCGGCGCCGCGGCTGCCTTTGCCCAGGATCAAGCTAGATGACCGATATCGCCGACATCATGCGCACCAGCGCGGTCATCCCGGTGTTGGTAATCGACGATGCCGCGACCGCGCGCCCGCTTGCGGAAGCACTCGTCGCTGGCGGCCTGCGCGTGCTCGAGGTGACGATGCGCACCGACGCAGCGCTCGACGCGATCCGCGCGATGAAGCAGGTCCCCGGGGCGATCGTGGGTGCCGGCACCGTGGTCAATGCCGAGCAGTTCGAGCAGGTAATGGACGCCGGTGCCGAGTTCATCGTCTCGCCGGGCCTCACCGAGCGGCTCGCCACGCCGATCATCGCCAGCGGCGTGCCCTTTCTGCCCGGCATCGCCAATGCCGCCGACATCATGCTCGGGCTCGAACTCGGCCTGACGCACTTCAAATTCTTCCCGGCCGAGGCCAATGGTGGCCTCAAGGCATTGAAGGCGCTCGCCGCGCCCTTCTACCAGTGCCGCTTCTGCCCGACCGGCGGCATCACCGAAGCAAGCGCGCCCGAATGGCTCGCCTTCGCGCCGGTACTGTGCGTCGGCGGCAGCTGGGTAACCGGCGGTTCGATGGCCGAGGTCGAGACCAAGGCGCGTGCGGCAGCGGGTCTGCGCGGCTGACGGTATGATCGCCGCAATCTCCTGCGGTGGCTGCGGCGGGTATTTCCCGCCGGTCGACGGGGCAACCCACCCCTATATGATCGGCAGCGCGGGGTGCTGGGCCGCCTTTGGCGCGGTTCTCGCACGGGAGTATCAGGATCCGGCGCTGTTTCGCGCCAGCCACCGCCTGACCGTCGATGCCTATGCATTGCAGCAACCCGGCGATCCGACCGATGGACGGGCCGTACGATCCGTGTGGCTGCACTTCGCCGCGCTCGACGCGATTTTGGGAAGGGGCCGCACGCATGCGCAGGCGACAGCGTTGCTGCAACAGCTGGCAGGAACGGATTTCCCGGCGCTACCGGCTCGCGCAGGCGCGTGGCGACTGACGGCCGCCGACATCACCGTGTCAGGCCATATCGCCGATGTGGAAGCCTGGGCCCGCGAGGCTTATGCCGGTTGGCGCGGGCTGCTCGGCGCGACCGTGGCTGCGCTCAATCTTCCTGCCTGACCTTGGCCAGCGCAGCACTCTCGCGCTTCAACGGGCGGCTATACGGGCAGGCTTCCTGGACGAAGCCGTTGAGCGTGTTGACGAGATTCTCGGGAACCTGGCGGTAGAAGACGAACTGGCCGCGTTTCTCGCTGGCGACGAGCCCCGCAGCTTCGAGGATCGAGAGATGCTGCGAGATCGACGGCTTCGACATGGCGAAGCGCGCGGCGATATCCCCCGCGCTCAACTCGGTGTGCGAGAGATAGGCCAGGATCTTGCGTCGGACCGGTGACGCCAGGGCTTCGAAGATTCGCTGCATCATGCCTCCAGACGCAGGCATTTAGGAAATAAGCTAAGCATTGACAAATGGTGCGGTGTATTTAGGCTATTCCCTAATTACCTGGGAGTATGCCATGCCCTGCATCGCAACCGATCGCATGCACGTCGATCCCGAGACGAGCGCAACCGCGGGGATCGTGCAATGGGCGCCCGCGCGATCGATCTGGATCGGTTCGATGACGCTGGTCGGGGTCGGGCTGGCACCCTTTTTCGTCACGCCAGGTGCGGTGGCGCTGTATCTGATAACGAGCGCGGTCACCCTGTGCCTCGGCCATTCGATCGGGCTGCACCGACTGTTGATCCATCGCAATTTCCAGACGTCGCGCGCGATGGAATATCTGTTGGTCTATCTCGGCACGCTGGTCGGGATGGCGGGGCCGCTCGGTATGGTACGGCTGCACGATACCCGCGACTGGGCGCAGCAACAGGCGGCATGCCATGATCTCCATGCACACCGCACGACGATGCTGCACGATGCATGGTGGCAGATGCATTGCCGGGTTGCGTTCGACCATCCGCCGCGCTTCGTACCCGAACCACATCTTGACGCGCCGTTCCTGCGCTTTCTCGAAGCGACATGGATGGCGCAGCAGCTACCGGTGGCGCTGCTGTTCTGGTCGATCGGCGGGATGCCGTGGCTGATCTGGGGCGTGCCGCTCCGCATCGCGGTGTCAGTGACGGGGCATTGGCTGGTCGGCCACATCACGCATCGGCGCGGGCCGGCCGGCTGGGTCGTCGATGGTACCGCAGTCCAGGGTCACGACCTGCCGATTGCCGCGCTGATCACCTTTGGCGAGGCGTGGCACGGCAACCACCATGCCTGGCCCGATTCGGCGCGGCTGGGAATCGAACCGGGTCAGCATGATCCGGGTTGGTGGGTGCTGGTGACGCTGCGGCGGTTGGGCCTGGTGTGGGATCTGCGCGAACCCAGGCATCTGGTGGCGCGCGCCGGGTTGCGCCGGATCGCTCCTACTGCATCTCGCCGCGTGCGCGCCTGATCGCGCGCCACTTTTCGACGTTGGCGTTGTGCTGCTCGAGCGTGTCGGCGAAGACATGGCCACCAGTGCCGTCGGCGACGAAGTAGAGTGCGTTCGACTGTGCCGGGTTGAGCACCGCGTCGATCGACGCGCGACCGGGGTTGCAGATCGGCCCCGCCGGCAGGCCCGTCATGGCATAGGTGTTATAGTCGTTCTTCGCGTCGATCTCGGAGCGCAGGATGCGGCGGCCGAGCGGGCGGCCCTGGGTGATCGGGTAGATGATCGTCGGATCGGCCTGCAACATCATGCCGCGCTTGAGGCGGTTCGAATAGACCGCGGCGACGAGCCGACGTTCCTCCGACTTGCCCGTCTCCTTCTCGACGATCGAGGCGAGGATCAGCGCCTCGCGCGGCGTCGACACGGCGATGCCGGGCTGGCGCTTGTCCCAGGCCGAGGCGAGATAAGCGACCATCGCATGCTGCATGCGCTTGAGGATGAAGTCGCGCGTGTCACCGCGCTGAAAGGCATAGCTGTCGGGCAGCACGGTGCCCTCGATCGGCACCGCGACGCTGCCGCTGAGGCCGGGCTCCTTCATCAGCGCGTCCTTGACCATCACCGCGGGCCAGCCTTCGGGGATGTTGACCAAGCGCTGCACGGTCCTGCTGCCCTGCAGCCTTTTGAGGATATCGGCCTGGCTGAGATGCGCGGGGATGCGATATTCGCCGGCCTTGATCGCCGCGGTGCTGCCGAGGAACCTGGCGAACAGCCGGAAGCGGTCGGCGGACGGGATCGCGCCGGCCTTCTCCAATTGCTCCGACACCGTGGCGAGGCTGCTGCCCGGTGCCACGGTGATCGTGATGTTGCGCGCCAGCGGGCCGCGGCCGCCCCACATCTGCAACACGACGAAGCCGGCGGCGACGACGAGCAGGATTGCGAGCAGGCCGAAGCAACCAAGGCGGCGCATGAGCTGCTAGACCGCCTTCATCACGAGGCTGGCGTTGGTACCGCCAAAGCCGAAGCTGTTGTTGAGCACGGCCTTGACCGAGCGCTTCTTGGCGACGTGCGGCACGAGATCGACCCCGGCGCAATTCTCGCTGGGATTGTCGAGGTTGAGTGTCGGCGGCACGATCTGGTCGCGCAGCGCGAGGATGCAGAAGATGCTTTCGACCGCACCGGCGCCGCCGAGCAGATGGCCGATCGCCGACTTGGTCGAGCTCATCGACAGCGTGTCGATATTGTTTCCGAACAGGCGGCGCACGGCGTTCAGTTCGAGCTCGTCGCCGAGCGGCGTCGAGGTGCCATGGGCGTTGATATAATCGATGTCGGATAGTGCCAGACCCGACTTCTTCATCGCCATTTCCATCGAGCGGAACGCGCCCGAGCCTTCCGGGTGCGGCGCCGTCACGTGATAGGCGTCGCCCGACAGGCCATAGCCGATCACCTCGGCATAGATTTTCGCGCCGCGCGCCTTGGCGTGCTCATATTCCTCGAGGCACACGACACCGGCGCCCTCGCCCATGACGAAGCCGTCGCGGTCGACGTCATAGGGCCGGCTGGCGCGTTCGGGCGTCGCGTTGAAGTTGGTCGACAGTGCGCGGGCCTGCGAGAAGCCGGCGATGCCGAGCGGGCAGATCGCGCCTTCGGCGCCGCCCGCGAGCATCACATCGGCATCGTCCATCGCGATCATCCGGGCGGCGTCGCCGATCGAATGTGCGCCGGTCGAACAGGCGGTGACGACGGCATGGTTGGGGCCCATCAGGCCATATTTGATCTGCACCTGCCCGGTGATCAGGTTGATCAGACGGCCATGGACGAAATGTGGGGAAACGCGGCGCGGGCCCTTTTCGTGGAGCACGATGGATTCGCTGGCGATGCCCGGCAGGCCGCCGATGCCCGAGCCGATCGAGCAGCCGGCGCGGTAGCGCTGGGCTTCGGTCATGTCGGTGAGGCCGGCATCTTCGAGCGCCTGGCCGGCGGCATCGATGCCGAAGATGATGAACGGGTCGACCTGGCGCTGGACCTTGTGGTCGACACGCTTGCCGGGGTCGAAACCGTAAGGATGATCCGCCGGCTTGACCTCACACGCGATGGTGCAGGCATAATCGGTCGCGTCGAAACGCGTGATCGTTGCCGCACCCGATTTGGCGGCGAGGATATTGGCCCAGGCGGTTTCGACATCCGCACCCAGCGGCGTCACCAAACCCAATCCGGTCACCACGACACGACGCATGGCATTCTCCACTTCACTCAAACGGAAATCGGCTCCCCGCCCCGTGCTTAGCCCTGGGACGGGGAGCCGATCCTGATCATTCTGCCCTGTTCAGGGCACGGGCGCGCGTCGCCGCGTTCCCGCAGGCGCTCAGGCCTTGTGTTCGTCGATGAACGTGATCGCATCCTTGACGGTACCGATCTTCTCGGCGGCATCGTCAGGGATCTCGACCCCGAATTCTTCTTCGAACGCCATCACCAGCTCAACGATGTCGAGGCTGTCGGCGCCCAGATCATCGATGAAGCTCGCATCTTCGGTCACCTTGTCGGCATCGACACCGAGATGCTCGACGACGATCTTCTTTACGCGATCGGCAGTCTCGCTCATGTGAATTCCCTCTCTGCTTTGGGGGTCTGTGTGTTGCTCAACGCACGTAGAGCGCGCGTGGGACTGGCGCAAGGGGTGCGTCGCCTTTGGTGCGATATGCGCAAACGGAAGGACGCGGCGCTAACTCGCCGCGAAGCCGGCTTCGGCGTCCTGCTGTACCACTAGCCCGGTCACGCCTTCCCCGATGATCGACCCGAGCGCGGTCAGATCTTCTCCAGTCAGCGAGTCGACGGCCACGCCCGCGCCTTTCAACGCTGCCATCGCGGCACGATTGAGCTCGGGGGTCGGATGGCCGGCGACATAGGCAGCACGGCCGGCGGGATCGAGCGCGCCGACGATGCCGCCAAGTATCTCATCGGTAAGCCCGGATTTCTGGCCGCGGTACACCGCGTCCTCGTGCAGCACCCGTCCGCTCAAATAGCGCAGCGCGACGCCCTGGCGCTTGTCCGCCCAGCCGAATTGCGCGCGACAGGCGCGCACGGCATCAGCCAATGTCATCATCGCATTCTTCTCGGGGCCCGACGTCGGGTTGAAACCGCTGCGCACCAGCGCAACGAGATCCGGACGCGGGATACGGTGCGATTTGGCGTAGATGCATGCCACCGGACGATCGTCACGGGCAACGGCCGGCGATGCCACGAAGATGGCTGCCGCCAGCGGCAGCGCGATCAGGATACGCATTTCAAATTCCCCCCGGTTTGGCCCGACTCGCGTCGGGCCGATTCTTCAGATCATCGCCATGCCGCCGTTGACGTGCAAGGTCTGCCCCGTGACATAGCCGGCTTCCTTGCTGGCGAGGTACACGACCGCCGCACCGATATCCTCGCCGGTACCGAGATCACCGGCCGGAATCTTGGTCAACAGCGCCGCCTTTTGCGCCTCGGGCAGGACATCGGTCATCGCCGAGCGGATGAAGCCGGGGGCGACACAGTTAACCGTGATGTTGCGGCTGGCGAGTTCCTGCGCAAGCGCCTTGGACATGCCGACAAGGCCGGCCTTGGACGCGGCATAATTGGCCTGGCCGGGGTTGCCGGTCGTGCCGACCACCGAGGTGATCGAGATGACGCGGCCGTAGCGTGCCTTCATCATCGGCCGCGCGGCGGCACGGATCAGGCGGAAGGCGGCTTCGAGATTGACGCGGATGACCGTGTCCCATTCCTCGTCCTTCATGCGCATCGCGAGATTGTCGCGCGTGATGCCGGCATTGTTGACGAGAATGTCGAGCTTGCCCCCCAGCGCCTCGACCGCGCGCGGCACCAGCGCATCGACCGCCGCGCTGTCGGACAGATCGCACGGCAACGCGATATGATCGCCGCCGAGCGACGCGCGGAATGCCTCGAGCTTCTCGGCGTTTGAACCGGAAACGGCAAGCCGCGCCCCCTGCGCGGCCAGTGCCTGCGCGATCGCTGAACCGATCCCGCCCGAGGCGCCGGTGACGAGGGCGGTCATGCCTGTGAGGTCGAACATGTACTTTCTCCTTATACTTTGTTCACGCGGAGACGCGGAGACGCGGAGGGGGTGTAGTCGTTGACGATCCGTCGGAGCCCCTCCTTGAGCGTCGCGCCACCAAAATTGATAAGCAGGCCGACCGGTTGCTTGGTCAGCCGCAGATATGTCAGCAGCTGCTTTCCATGAGCTGCGCTTAACCGTTCAACCGATTTGATTTCGATTAGCAGCCGTCGATCGACGAGAAGGTCGATCTTGAATGCTGCATCGAAGCGAAGGTCGTCATATTCAATGTCGATGGGCTGTTGTCGGCTAACCAGATAACCCATTTGCTCGAGCTTAGCCGCCATGACGGCTTCGTAGACGCTCTCGAGCAAGCCGGGCCCGAGATCGCGATGCAGCCGAAAGGCCAGATCGACCACATCGCCGCTAACTTGCTCGATATCGCGCACTTCTTCTCCGCGTCTCCGCGCCTCCGCGTGAACAAAGCCCTGTCTTAAAGCGCCTTCGCCAAAGCTTCGATGTCGTCCATCGTCACGATGCTGGTCGCGTCGACGTCGGGAGCAGTGCGTTTGACCATCGGCGCGAGAACCTTGCCGCCGAATTCGATGAAGCGCTCGACGCCGGTGTCGACCATCGCCAGCACCGATTCGCGCCAGCGCACCATGCCGGTGACCTGCTCGACGAGCAGACGGCGGATCGTGTCGACGTCGCTAACTGGCTGCGCGGTAACGTTGGCGAAAACGGGGACCAAGGGCGTGTCGATCCGCGCCTGCGCCAGGGTCTTGGCCATCGCATCGGCAGCCGGCTGCATCAGCGGGCAGTGGAAGGGCGCGGATACCGGCAGCAGGATCGCCCGCTTGGCACCAAATTCCTTGGCGATGGCGACGGCACGCTCGATTGCGGCGAGCGCGCCCGAGATCACGACCTGCGACGGGTCGTTATCGTTGGCGACGGTGCAGACCTCCCCCTCCGCCGCGGCGTTGGCGATGATCAGCGCCTTGTCGACATCGGCGCCGAGCAACGCGGCCATGCCGCCCTGCCCGACCGGCACCGCCGCCTGCATCGCGAGACCGCGATGCTTGAGCAGCAGCGCGGTGGTCGCAAGGTCGAGCGCGCCGGCCGCGCACAGCGCGCTATATTCGCCGAGCGAATGGCCCGCGACATAATCCGCCTTGTCGGCGAGACGGATACCGCCTTCCTTTTCGAGCACCCGCAGCGTCGCGATGGCGTTGGCCATGATCGCCGGCTGGGCGTTTTCGGTCAGGACGAGTTCCGCGGCCGGGCCGTCGAACATCAGGCGCGAGAGATGCTGGCCGAGCGCATCGTCGACCTCCTGGAATACCGCGCGCGCAACCGCGCTGGAGTCGGCAAGCGCCTTGCCCATGCCGACGGCCTGGCTACCCTGCCCGGGAAAGATGAACGCGCGCATGATGGTCTCCACTCGAAACGGGTCGCCGGACTAGAAAGCCCGCGTCCTTTAGGCAAGGCGCGCCGCGAAGGCGGCGATTCTGAACTACCATTCAGTTTCACGCTCGATCCGCGACACTTTGCGATCACTTCGCGCGTTGGGCGCGACGGGTGTGCGACAATCGCTCCCCAGATGGTGTTGGACGCCGATCGCATCGGCGCCGAACCGAGGAGTAAGAACATGAAGAAGCTGATTCTGGCCGCGCTTGCCGCGTCGATCGCCGCCGGGCCGATGATCGCCGCACCGGCGGTTGCCGCGCCGCAGGACCGTCGCGGGATCGAGGAGCGGCACAGCACGACGGTGCGCCAGCAACCCGGCCGTACCGTGATCGTCAAGCGCACCGTCGTGCGCGCGCCGCAGCATCGCAACTGGCGCAAGGGCCAGCGCTTCGACCGGCGCCAGGCGCGCCATTATCAGGTGATCAACAACTGGCGCGGCTATCGCGGCCGTCACCTCTACGCGCCGCCGCGTGGCTATCGTTGGGTACGGTCGGACAATGACGCAGTGCTCGTCGCGATCAGCGGCGGTCTGATCGGCGCCGTGCTCGCGGGTGCCTTCAACTAAGGCGCGCGCCCGTCAGAACGAGGAGCGGCGTTGCAGCGACGCGCCGCCGCTTTCGTTTTGCGCCGCGCCCTGCCATGTCGGCACCGTGGGAAATCGCGGGCGGAGGTAGGTATGATCAAGCGGAGTTGGATTCTGGCGACGGCGCTCGTCGTTGCGGTGCCGGCGCTGCTGCTCGGCCAGCAGCAACGCGCCGGGTATCTGCCGTCGGGGACGATCGACATCACGCAGGTGCTGCCCGCGGCACCGCACCAGGGCGACGCACGCTATGCCGCCGACCGCGCGATCTTCAAGGCGACGCGGCACTGGCTGGGCACGCCGCGCGGCGATCTCGCGACCAGGGATGTCGCGACCGGCATCCCCTACATGATGAGCGCGTTCAGCTGCTCGGTCGGGATCGCGCTGACCCCGCAGAACGCACCGGCGACGATGAAGGTGATCGGCAAGGCGGGGATCGACACCCAGACCCAGTCGGGCACCGCCAAGGATTTCTTCAAGCGCGACCGCCCTTTCCTCATCGACAAGGGTGCGGTGTGCCAGCCGCCGGCGGAACTCAAGGGCAGCTTCGACTACCCTTCCGGCCACGCGACCTGGGCCTGGACCTGGGCGAGCCTGCTCGCCGAACTCGTCCCCGATCGCGCGACGGCGATCATGGCGCGTGGGCGCGCTTATGGTGAGAGCCGCGTGGTGTGCGGCGTCCACAACATGACTGCGGTCGAGGCCGGACGGATTACCTCCGCCGCGACGCTGACGGCGGTCCACGCGCAAGTGGCCTTCCAGGCCGATCTCGCCGCAGCGCGCGCCGAACTGGCTGCGCTTCGCGCCGACGCCGCGACACCGAAGCCGCAGAATTGCGCGGCCGAGGCCGCCTTGGTCAGCCAGCCGATACTCTAGCCTTGCCTTTCGCGGGGATTTCGCTAAGGCACCGCGCTCCGGGGTGGACGGCCTATGGCTGTCTGCTCCTGATTTGTTGAGACGACAGCCGGAGGGGCGACCGCATTGGGCGGCGTCAGCGATCGGCCAAGAGAAGGTAAGACAACATGGCTCTTTACGAGCACGTGTTCCTTGCGCGCCAGGATCTGGCACAGGCGCAGGTAGACACGCTGGCGGAAGCTGCTGCACAGATCGTCAAGGATCACGAAGGCACGGTCATCAAGACCGAGAGCTGGGGCCTGCGCAGCCTGGCCTACAAGATCGCCAAGAATCGCAAGGCGCATTACGTCATGCTCGAAATCGACGCGCCGGCCGGCGTGGTCGCCGAGCTGGAGCGCCAGACGCAGATCAATGAAGACGTGATCCGCTACATGACCGTCAAGGTTGACGGCCATGAAGAGGGCCCTTCGGTGATGATGCGCAAGCAGGAGCGCGACCGCGAGCGTCGCGGTGACCGCGAAGGTCGTGGCGATCGTGGCGACCGCCCGCGTCGCGATTTCGACGGCGAATAAGGAGCGATAGACCATGGCACGCCCATTTTTCCGCCGCCGCAAGAGCTGCCCGTTCTCCGCGAAGGACGCCCCCCGGATCGACTATAAGGACGTCCGGTTGCTGCAGGGCTTCGTCTCCGAGCGTGGCAAGATCGTCCCGTCGCGCATCACCTCGGTGAGCGCGAAGAAGCAGCGCGAGCTCGCCCAGGCGATCAAGCGCGCCCGCCATCTGGGCCTGCTGCCCTACATCGTTAAGTAAGGAGTAGCAGCGATGAAGATCATTCTGCTCGAGCGCGTCGAGAAGCTCGGCGTCATCGGCGATGTCGTCACCGTCAAGGACGGCTTTGCGCGCAACTTCCTGTTGCCGAACAAGAAGGCGCTGCGCGCCAACGAGGCCAACCGCAAGGTGTTCGAGGCCAATCGTGAGCGCATCGTCGCCGACAACGCCTCGCGTCGCGGCGAAGCCGAGACCGAAGCCAAGGCGATCGACGGCACCTCGGTGACGCTGATCCGCCAGGCATCGAACACTGGCCAGCTTTACGGCTCGGTCGCGGTGCGCGATCTGGTCGAGGCACTTGAGGCCGCCGGCCACAAGGTCGGCAAGTCGGCGATCGTGCTCAACAAGCCGATCAAGTCGATCGGCGTGTATGACGTCAAGGCCGCGCTGCACCCTGAGGTGTCGGTGACGATCAAGGTCAATGTCGCGCGCTCGCCCGAAGAGGCCGAGATGCAGGCCAAGGGCGTCGACGTCATGGCCGCCATGTTCGAAAAGGACGAGGCCGGCTTCGTCGAGGCGTACGACCCCAATGCCGAACCGGGCGCCACCGCCGAGGTTCAGGCCGAGGAAGCGACCGAAACCAGCGAAGGCTGATCGGCTGCACGCCACACAATAAAAAAGGGCCGTCCGGAGCGATCCGGGCGGCCCTTTTGCTTTACGGCACCGGGGTGGCGTCAGGCCGTCATCACATAGGTACTCACCACGGCGGCAAGCGGGATGAGGGCAAACAAAACGGGGATCACCTTGGTCATGCTATGGTCGAGTCCACCGAGACGGGACGTCTCTTGGCGGTGATTTAAGAAGCTGGTAACCGTCTTTCAACGGTGAGCCGTGCTTTTCCATCGATGAGTCGATGATTCCTTCTGTCACGGTACCGCGACGCAGGCACCTACGACCGCGATCAACGGGATCAGGGCGAAGATCAGGGACGCTGCATTTTTCATCGTTCGTTCGCCTCCTTCGATCGGACGACGGAAATACGCGCGCCCGTCGCGAAAGGTTTCAGATGAATGAGCGGGCTCATTTTGCGGCTGGAACGTCCGCGAGATGAAATGAAGTTCAGTGTCCGGCGACACGCTGCGCTGATCTTCAGCTGGTCAGGCCGCCAAGGCCAGTTATGAGCAATCCGGCGGCAACAAGCCAGGCGGCGAAAGCGACTGCCATGAGAACCCTCGCATCTCTCACCCGTACCATCAGGACAGGATCACCGAGCAACCGAGCTTTTCGGCCGAAGGCGAAGCTAACGACTGCGCTGTCGATGAACCATGCCTTGCGGGATAGCGCCAGCCAGACATTGGGGTGACGCTCCACGAGCGTCTGGCGAATGCGTCGATAGAACCAGAATTGGGCAATGCCGCACGTTAAAAAGATGGCGAACGGGAGGAGGATGATCGGCATGGGCACTTCTCCTGGTTCCGGTATCACCTTCGCCCGAACAGCTTCTCGATATCGCCATGCGCGAGCTTGATCCAGGTCGGGCGACCGTGGTTGCACTGGCCGCTATGCGGGGTGACCTCCATCTCGCGGAGCAGCGCGTTCATCTCGGCGACCGACAGCACGCGGCCGGCGCGGACCGAGCCGTGGCAGGCCATCGTCGCGGCGACATGGTCGAGGCGTTCACGCAGGCTCAGCGCCTCGTCATAGGCGGCGAGTTCGTCGGCAAGATCGGCGATCAGGCCGCGCACGTCGCTCTGGCCGAGCATCGCCGGCACGCTGCGCACCAGCATCGCGTGCGGGCCGAAGCGTTCGAGCTCGAGGCCGAACTCGGTCAGTTCGGCGGCGCGAGTTTCGAGGCGGTCGCAGGCGGGCTCGTCGAGTTCGACCACTTCGGGGAGCAGCAGCGCCTGTGCCGCGACCCCGCCCTGCGCCATCGCCTTGCGCATCCGTTCGAGCACGAGCCGTTCGTGCGCGGCATGCTGGTCGACGATGACCAGCCCATCTTCCGCTTCGGCGACGATATAGGTCCGCGCGACCTGGCCGCGCGCGACGCCGAGCGGGTGCTGGGTGGTGTTGGGGATCGGCGCGTAGGCGGGTTCGGCGCGGGCCTGGGGTGGCGGAGCGGCGAAGTAGGTGGGGCGGGATTCTCTAACGTAGCTGGTGAGGAGGTCGGACTGCCCCTCTCCCCGGCCAGTTCCGGGCGCATTCGAGGTCTGGAATGCCCTCGGCATTCCAGAGATCATGCCGGGGGCATGATCGGCCCCGAATGCGCCCGGAACTCCCCATAAATGGGGAGAGGGAGAAGGCGCGGCCTCTAGCGGTTCGGTTTGCCACTGGGTCATCGCATCGGCGGCTGGACGTTGGGCGCTGCGGTGGCCGGCTTCGTCGAGCGCGCGGCGCAGGCCGCTGACGATCATGCCGCGCACCAGGCTCGGTTCGCGGAAGCGCACTTCAGTCTTGGCGGGGTGGACGTTGACGTCGACCATATCCGTGGGCACGTCGAGGAACAGCGCGACAACCGCGTGGCGATCGCGCGCGAGCAGTTCGGCATAGGCACCGCGCACCGCGCCGATCAGCAGACGATCCTTCACCGGTCGGCCGTTGACGAAAAGAAATTGGTGGTCGGCGATGCCGCGGTTGAAGGTCGGGAGCCCGGCGACGCCGCCGAGCCGCAGCCCCTCGCGTTCGAGATCGACGGCGATGCCATTGTCGACCAGCCCGCGATCGGTGAGCGCGGCGACGCGGTCGGGCAGCGTCTCGCCGGCCGGCACCGACAATGTCCGACGCCCGTCATGCTCGAGCGAAAAGGCGATGTCGGGCCGTGCCATGGCGAGACGCTTCACCACGTCGAGGCTGGCGGCATATTCGGCGCGCGGCGAGCGCAGGAACTTGCGGCGTGCGGGGACCCGGCCGAACAGTTGCTCGACGCGGACGCGCGTCCCCGGGGGAATAGCCGCCGGCCCCTCGGCGACGAGCACACCATTGTCGACGATCCGGCTCCAACCCTCGGCGCCGCGCACGCGACTTTCGAGCGTGAGCCGCGCAACGCTGGCGATCGAGGGCAGCGCCTCGCCGCGAAATCCGAGCGTTACGACGTTTTCGATCGCCTCGTCGGGGAGCTTGGAGGTGGCGTGACGCTCCAGCGCGAGCGCCATTTCGGGCGGCGCCATGCCGCATCCATCATCGGCGACCTCGATCAGGTCGACACCCCCACCGGCAAGGCGAATGTCGATGCGCAGCGCGCCGGCATCGACGGCGTTTTCGACCAGTTCCTTCAACGCGCTGGCGGGGCGTTCCACCACCTCGCCGGCGGCGATGCGATTGACCAGATGTTCGGGCAGGCGCCGTATTGACATGAATGTTGCTCTAGCCCAAGCGACGGCATCCCGCGACCCGCATAAACAGGTAACCAGAGCGTGGCATTCCAGGCTGCTGGGGTTGGGGATATGGCGATGTGCGACGGGCCGGACCTCCGGCCAGGAACGGAAACGAATAGATGGCCTTCTTCTCGCGGTTCTTCAAATTCATGTCCCATGACATGGCGATCGATCTCGGCACGGCGAACACGGTGGTTTATCTGCGCGGACGCGGCATCGTGCTCAACGAGCCGTCGGTCGTCGCGGTGGAAACCATCAACGGCGTGAAGCGCGTGAAGGCTGTCGGCGACGACGCCAAGCTGATGATGGGCAAGACCCCCGATAGCATCCAGGCGATCCGCCCGTTGCGCGACGGCGTGATCGCCGACATCGACGTCGCCGAGCAGATGATCAAGCATTTCATCCACAAGGTTCATGGCGGGCAGCGGCGCTTCATGCGCTGGCCGCAGATCGTGATCTGCGTGCCGTCGGGCTCGACCTCGGTCGAGCGCCGCGCGATCCGCGACGCCGCGTCGAACGCCGGTGCCAGCCAGGTGTGGCTGATCGAGGAGCCGATGGCGGCCGCGATCGGCGCCGACATGCCCGTCACCGAGCCGATCGGTTCGATGGTCGTCGATATCGGCGGCGGCACGACTGAGGTCGCGGTGCTGTCGCTGCGCGGTCTCGCCTACACCACCTCGGTGCGCGTCGGTGGCGACAAGATGGACGAGGCGATAGTCTCGTACGTCCGCCGCAACCATAACCTGCTGATCGGCGACGCCACCGCCGAGCGGATCAAGCAGGAAGTCGGCGTGGCCAAGCCGCCGGCTGACGGCATTGGTCTCACGATCCACATCAAGGGTCGCGACCTCGTCAATGGCGTGCCCAAGGAAATCCAGATCAATCAGGGCCAGATCGCCGAGGCGCTCAGCGAGCCGGTCGGGACGATCGTCGAGGGCGTGCGCATCGCGCTGGAAAACACCGCGCCGGAGCTGGCCGCCGACATCGTCGATCAGGGTATCGTGCTGACGGGTGGTGGCGCCTTGTTGCAGGGCATCGACGAGGTGCTGCGCGACGAAACCGGCCTGCCGGTGACGGTGGCGGAGGACCCGCTGATCTGCGTCGCGCTCGGTACCGGGCGTGCGCTCGAGGATCCGGTGTTCCGCGGCGTGCTGCACAGCGCGTAAACGTTTTTTTGCGCCTCTGCCGTGGGGGCGAGGCGTCGGGCTTGAGGGGATGAGATGGCGCCGCCTCGTAACCGGCGCCCGGGTTTTTCGCGTCGGGCGCAATATACGCTGTTTATCGGTTATGTGATCGCGGTGGCCGGCTCGCTGGTCGGCGCGGTGCTGCTGGCGCTTGCCACGCTCGATCCGCCCGCCTTCGGCGCGCTGCGGGCGACGGTGGCGGAAGTGACGACGCCGATTTCGACAAGCATTGCCGGCGCAGGCCGCGGGATCGCGGCAATCCCGCAGGGCATTTCCGACTATGTCGCGGTGCATGACGAGAATCAGCGGCTGCGCAAGGAGCTTGACGACGCCAAGGCGCTGCTGATGCGCGCGCGCGCAATCTCGTACGACAACCGCCGCCTCAAGACCCTGCTCGCGGTGCGCGAGCGCGTGAGCGACCCGGTCGCCACCGCGCGCCTCGTCAGCAGCAGCGCGTCGAGCACGCGGCGCTTCGCGGTGCTCAACGCCGGTAGCTGGCAGGGTGTCAAAAAGGGCCAGCCGGTGCGCGGCCCCGAAGGCCTGATCGGGCAGATCCTCGAAACCGGGCCGAACAGCGCGCGCGTCCTTCTGCTGACCGATCCGGAGAGCCAGATTCCCGTGCGGCGAACGCGCGACAGCATGCCGGCGCTGGCCGTCGGACGCGGCGACGGATTGCTCGACATCAAGTCCGCCGCCTCGGCGACCGCCGACTTCCTGCCGGGCGATGTCTTCGTCACGACCGGTACCGGCGGGGTTTATGCCCCGAATATCCCTGTCGCACAGATTCTCAGGCGCGCGCATGGCGATGCCGGGCTGGCGCGGAGTTTCGCCCAGCCCGACACGCTCGATTTCGCGCTGGTCCAGCAGGCGTTCATGCCGGTGGCGCCGACGCTGCCGACGGGGCCGACGCCGTGAGCAGCCCGCTCAAGGGCGCCTATGACGACCAGCCGCATAGCGGCTGGCGCAGGGCGCTCCCGGCCGGATCGATCATGCTCGGATCGCTGGCAACGATCTGGCCGTTCATCGGCTCCTTCCCGTTCCTGCCGCCATTGGGGCTGTTGATGCTGCTCGGCTGGCGGATGGCGCGGCCGGCCGTGCTGCCGATCTGGGCACCGCTGCCGCTCGGCTTTTTCGACGACCTGCTCAGCGGACAGCCGATGGGCAGCGCGATCCTGTTGTGGCAGCTCTGCTTCATCTGCATCGACCTGATCGACCAGCGACTCGTTTTTCGCGATTTCTGGCAGGATTGGCTGATCGCGGCAGGCTCGATCGCCTTCTGCCTGATCGCCGGGCGGCTCGTCGCAACGCCGATCGGCGCGCATGTCGATACCGTGCTATTGCTGCAGGTGATGGTCTCGGTGATGCTCTTTCCGATTGCGGCGCGCTTCGCCGTCTGGCTCGACCGGAGGCGCGCTGTCGCATGAACGGCTTGCGGCCGATGGTCACCGAGTCCGCCCAGAATTACAGCTTTTCGCGCCGCGCTATCCTGCTCGGCGCGGGTCAGGCGGCGGTCGGCGTCGTCCTTGCGGGGCGCATGGCGTGGATCGCGGTGGCGGAGAACCAGCGCTACAGCCTGTTGAGCGAGAGCAACCGCGTCAACATGACACTGGTGCCGCCGCGGCGGGGCTGGATCGTTGATCGCAAGGGTGTGGCAATCGCCAACAACCGCACCGATTTCCGCGTCGACATCATCCCCGACCGGCTCGACAAGGAGGCGCATGAGCGCGTCCTGGCGCTGCTCCAGCAGATTCTCTCGCTGCCGGTCGAACAGGTCGACCGCATCCGCACCGATCTGAAGCATGCCGCAGGCTTCCAGCCGGTGCAGGTCGCGGAGAATCTCGACTGGGAGCGCTTCGCTGCGGTCAGCGTACGCATGCCCGATTTGCCGGGGGTGGCGCCGACGCGCGGCTTTTCGCGCAGCTATCCCGCCGGTGCGGCGGTCGCGCATCTCACCGGCTATGTCGGCGCCGCCAATGCCGAGCAGTTCCAGAAGACTCGCGACCAGTTGCTCGTCACGCCGGGTTTCAAGCTTGGCAAGGACGGCCTGGAAAAGTCACTCGAAGATCAGTTGCGCGGCAAGCCCGGCGCCAAGCGCGTCGAGGTGACGGCGCGCGGCAAGCTGGTACGCGAACTCGACACGCGGCCCGACACACCCGGTACCAACACAAGGCTGACGATCGATGCCGGCCTTCAGGAATATGCCGCGCGGCGGCTCGGCACCAATTCGGGCTCGGCGGTGGTGTTCGATTGCCTGACGGGCGAGATGCTGGCGATGGTGTCGATGCCGGCCTACGACCCCAACCAGTTTTCCGACGGCATCAGCCATCTCGAATGGAAGATGCTCAGCGACGACGACCATGTGCCGTTGATGAACAAGGTGCTGCAGGGGCTGTATCCGCCGGGCTCGACGGTGAAGCCGATGAACGGGCTGGCGCTGCTCGAGGCCGGGGTCGATCCGGGCACGCGGGTCAATTGCACCGGGGCGCTGCGCGTCGGCAACGGCATCTTCCACTGCCACAAGAAGAGCGGGCACGGTGCGCTCGACCTCAAGAACGCGATCATGCAGAGCTGCGACATCTTCTTCTATCAGATGGTGCGCGAAGTCGGTTACGACGCGATCGCCCCGGTCGCGCGATTGCTCGGGCTGGGGCAAAAGTTCGAGCTGCCCTTCTCGACCCAGCGTTACGGCACGGTGCCCGACCCGGCGTGGAAGCTGAAGCGCTATCACCAGCCCTGGACGGTGGCGGATTCGCTCAACGCGTCGATCGGCCAGGGCTATGTGCTCGCCAATCCGCTGCAGCTCGCGGTGATGGCATCGCGCATCGCCTCGGGGCGGCTGATCCAGCCGACCTTGCTGATGGGCCAGAACAAGCCGGCCCCTGCCCTGCCGCTTACGCCCGAGCATCTCACGATGATTCGCGAGGCGATGTTCGGCGTGGTCAACGGTGGCGGCACGGGCGGCGCGGCGCGGATGGCGGTCCCGGGGGTCAGCCTCGCCGCCAAGACCGGCACGGCGCAGGTCCGGCGCATCACGATGAACGAGCGCGCGGGCGGCGTGCTCAAAAACGCCGCGCTGCCGTTCAAGCTGCGCGACCACGCCTTGTTCGTCTGCTTCGCCCCGGCCGACAATCCACGCTACGCTGCGGCGATCGTCCTCGAACATGGCGGGCACACCGTGCGCAACCTCGACACGCCGGGGATCGGGCGCGACATCATGACCTATCTGTTCGATCGCGACCGCGCGCTCGCCAGCCTCGCCGAACTCGAACCAAGCTGGGGCGGCGACATCAGAACCCGGATGGCGGCGCAATCCGCCGCCTATCGTACCGCCGCCGGCGCCCCGTCGCCGATCGCCGCGGCGCAGACCGAGGCTGATGCCGACGCGGCAACCGACGCCCCGGCGGTCGCCGCGGCGACCAACGCCGCCGATGCCAGCGCCGAGGCGCAGGCCAATGCCACCGCGACCGGCGGCGGCGTCGCGACGCAGGGCTCTCCGGACCCGACGACACCATGAGCGGGCTCGACTTCGTCCCCGCGCCGCTGGCGCAGCTGCCGTGGAAGATCATCACCGTGGTGCTGATCATCGGCTGCTTCGACCTGCTGGTGCTTTATTCGGCCGCCGGCGGCAGCATCCATCCCTGGGCGCTGTCGCAGGGCGTGCGCTTCTTCATCTTCCTGGCCGGAGCGATCATCCTGTCGCGGGTCAAGGAGGGTGTCTGGAATGGCGGCGCACTGCCCGCCTATGCCGTGCTGATCGTTCTGTTGCTCCTCGTCGAGCTGCTCGGCGCGGTGCGCGGCGGCGGCCAGCGCTGGCTCGATCTCGGCCTGATCCGGCTGCAGCCGTCCGAACTGATGAAGCCGTGCATCGTGCTGGCCTGCGCCAAATTCTACGACATGTTGCCGGCCAGCGAGACGCGCAAGTTCGGCGGTGTGTGGCCGGCGGCCGCGCTGATTCTGGTGCCGGCCGCGATCATCATGAAACAGCCCGATCTCGGTACCGCGCTGATGGTAGTGATCGGCGGGATCACGGTGATGTTCCTGGCCGGCGTGCCGCTACGGTTGTTCATCGGCGGTGGCCTGGCCTTGGGGGCGGCAATCCCGCTGGCAATCAACTTCGTGCTGCACGGTTATCAGAAGAACCGTATTCTCGTGTTCCTCAATCCCGAAAGTGACCCGCTCGGCATCGGCTATCATATCAGCCAGTCGAAGATCGCGATCGGGTCGGGCGGAATCCTCGGCAAGGGTTTCTTAAAAGGCACGCAAAGCCATCTCGACTATCTCCCCGAGGGGCAGACCGATTTCGCGCTGGCCACGATGATGGAAGAATGGGGGCTGATCGGCGGCGTCGGGCTGATCATCCTGTTCGGGATCGTCGTTCAATGGGGTATCGGCGTCGCGCTGCGCGCCCAGTCGCGCTTCGCCAAACTGACGGCGGCCGGCCTCAGCGCGACGATCTTCTATTATGTGGCGATCAACATGGCGATGGTGATGGGTCTGGCGCCGGTCGTCGGCGTGCCCCTGCCGCTGATCAGCTTCGGCGGTTCGGCGCAGATGACCGTGATGATCTGCATCGGCATCCTGATGTCGATCGACCGACAGAACCGCAATGTGGTGCGCTGGTAGCGCCAACCGCAAAAAAGGGTTTGCATGCGGCGCACGGTTTGCTAACGCGCGCCCTCCCGACGCGGTCGCGCTCTTCCAAGGCGCCTTCGACATGCCGGTCATGGACGCATAGCTCAGTTGGTAGAGCAGCTGACTCTTAATCAGCGGGTCCTTGGTTCGAGCCCAAGTGCGTCCACCATAATTTCTCGGTAGATCAAATATTTTCCGCGTTGAGGCCTCGCCGGCGCCACTCCTTCGGCGCCCAAAGAAAGTTGCTGCTGGAATCGGATGAGATCGCACAACGAGATTTTGGAAGAACTCGGCTGGAAGTCCTTTTTCGCTGAGCAGCTATCCGACGAGGAGCGGCTAATGTGCCATCCCGTCCGGGTCATGACGGTCCACCGCGGCCAGATTGCCGTCAGCGACGGGGCGTCGCAGCAGCTCATCTCACCCTATATTCCCGGCGCCCAGCCGTCGGACGATCACCCCACGGTCGGCGACTGGCTGCTGATCGACAACCGCACGCAGCTGCCGACACGCGTCCTGCGCCGGATGAACCTGTTCAAGCGCCGCGCGCCGGCTGATCCGCGCAAGGAACAGATGATCGCCGCCAATGTCGATACGCTTTTCATCGTCGCTTCGTGCAACCAGGATTTCAGCGTCGCGCGGCTGGAGCGCTATCTGGTGCTGGCGCGCGAGGTGGGCGTCGATCCGGTTGTCATCCTCACCAAGACCGACCTGACGGATGTGCCGAAGACGTATGAGGCGGCAGCGCGTGCGATCGAGCCGGGCTTGCGCGTCGAGACCGTCAACGGCCGCGATCCGGCGAGCGTCGCCCGCCTTGCTGGGTGGTGTGGCACGGGACAGACGGTGGCGCTTCTCGGATCCTCGGGCGTGGGCAAGTCGACACTCGTCAACACGCTGCGCGGGTCGGACAGCATCGCCACGCAAGCGACTCGCCCGGGCGATGACACCGGACGACACACCACGACCGCGCGCGAAATGCACAGGCTCGCCGGCGGCGGATGGTTGCTCGACACACCCGGCATGCGCGAGCTGCAGCTTTCCGACGCGACGGCCGGGATTTCGGAGGTCTTCGACGATTTCAACCTGGTGGCGGAGCGTTGCCGCTTTGCGGATTGTGCGCATGCCGGCGAGCCCGGCTGCGCCATCGCGGCGGCGATTGCCGAGGGGACGTTGACCTCGGAGCGTTTCGATCGCTGGCGCAAATTGACCAGCGAGGACAATGCCAAGGCCAGCCGCTTTTCGAAGCGGCGCCGATAGCAAGGCTTCCAAAGGCGCGGCAGCGATGACTATGCGGCGCCGCCGAGGTCGACCTCATCCCGCAGCACGCGCGCGACCTGGCTGAAGACGAACTCCGGCGAGACGCGTGTCTCCTCCTGAAGCATTTCGTCGGCGGCAAAGCCGAGTTCGACGGATAACCGCAACTGCTGCCACAATGCCGCGCGATCGACGTCGGGAAGGTGGTGCATATAAGCCGCGACGAGTTGGTCCGTAACGTAGCGATGCGATTCGAGGCGAATATGCACCAGCTGCGGCGTCGCATGCAGCGCACGCAGGATCCACACCGCGCCGGGCTCGCTGCGCGTCACCGCGGCGGTTTCGAGCAACAGTTCCTCGATGCCGCCACGCAAGGCATCGATGCCGTTGTCGACATGGCGCGCGATCCATTGCTCGAGCACGACGTTCTGGCGCGCCATCAGCCGCAGGCCAAGCGCCTCGAGCACATCATATTTGTCCTTGAAATAGCGATAGAGCGCCGGCGGGGTGACCCCGGCGCGCGCGCAGATCATGTTGGTCGAGATGCGGTCGATACCGACTTCCGCCAGGAGATTACCGGCGACATCGAGCAACAGCTCGTAGGTCAGTTGCGCGCGCTCCTGCTTGGGGCGCGGGCGCTTGGTTGGGGCGAGCCCGGACACTGTTACACCTTTCCAGATCGTCTCGGCAGCGTGGCAGCGCCGATCAGCGCGACAATGCCGACGATCGCGCAAAATGCCCCGAACCCCAGCACGCGCGCAACCGCTTTATCGCCGATCAGGATACTCGCCACGAACGGACCGAGGCTCGAGCCGGTGAGCTGCGCGCTGCCGATCAACACCGCCGCGCGCCGGCTCGGATCGGCGGCGATGACGAGCGGGATCTGGAATGGCAGAGCGAACAGCCACAGGAAGCCGAACAGCGCCGCCGCCACGACGAAGGCGGTCGCATCGGGCGGCGCGGCGAGAACCGCCAACAGGCCGAGATTGATGAAACCGACCACGACAATCGTCACGCGTGCATTCATCCGCCCGGCAAGAATGGCGGCCGTTCCCGCCCCGACCACCTGCATGGCAAGCGAGAGCGGTGCGACGAAGCGGATCGTCGCGGCGGCAATGCCGTGGGCGAGCGCGAGCGGCTCGATATAGACCCAGACCGCGACGACATAGGCCAGATAGAGCGCCACGCCTGCCAGCGCGATCAGCCCCGCGCCATGTGGCAGGGCGCCATGGCCGGCATTGTCGTCCGCCAGCGGGTCATAGGCGCGCGGCAGCCAGGGGAGAGCGAGCAGACCGGCCAGTGTCAGGGCGCCGAGCGACGTGAAACCGACCGCACTGCCGGCAGCGAAGTAACCGATCGCGCTGGCAAGGAAGAGCTGCGACAGCGTCTGGACTGCCAGATAGATCCCCGACCAGCGCTCGGGCCGGCTGGTGCGGATGATGAAGCCGATCGCGATCCAGATCAGCACCCCCTCCCCCAGCCCGGCAGCCACCCGTGCGGCGAACAACGCGCCGTCGTCGAGCCACGGCGTCAGCAAATCGGCGGCGGCGGTGAGGAGCAATGCGCCGCCCGCGATCATGCGCAGTCGGCTTATCGTCAGGAAGACGCCGGCGGCTCCTGCGGCAACGCCCATCACCAGCAGCTCAAGCGTGGCAACGATACCGAGTGCGCCGACCGACAAGCGCCCTTCCACGACCAGCGCGCCGAGCAGTTGCGGTTGCAGGCCGGGGATCATCACGCCGATCACGCCGACGACCAGTACCGCCAGCGCACGATCGGCGGAGAGGTTCACCGTGCCCGGCCGCGCGCGCTGACCGGCCAGATCGTCGTCAGGGTATCGTCACGGACGACATGGTAATAATCGTACAGGTTCACCGTCGGGTCGCAGTGCGGGACGGTCAGGCTCACCGCGTCGCCGGGTCGCAGTCGGACGCCGATGTCCGGCGACACGAGCGCGGCATGTTCGTCGCCCATGAAGGCGAACATGCTGTCGGTGGGCGCGCCGCGTTGCACCTGCGCCGCGCCGCCATCGGTCGACAGCGACTTGTAGCCGGCGTCGATCGTAACCAGCGCCGCATGGTTGGCGCTGACCACACGGGCATCGACCGACAGCGAGGTCTCGAACGGCGGCACGGCGCCGCCGGCGAGGTCGCAGTCGAGATATTGCTTGTCCATGAAGACATAGGAGCCGGCCTGGAGTTCGGTGAACACGCCGAGTTCGAGATCGATATGGTGCGTGCCGGTGCCCGAACCGGTGACGATCTCGGGCGGGTAGCCAGCCTCGGCCAGTGCGGCGATCACGGTGCGCAGATAGTCGGTGCGCTCGACGATCGCGCCGTGTCGCGCGGCATAATCCTCGATATGCTGCTGGCTGCCGCAATAATATTGCACGCCGCGATAGGTCAGGCTCGACGACCGCGCTATCGCCTCGGCGACGGCAACCGCGGCCTCGGGCGAGGCGACGCCGGTGCGGCGGATACCCGGATCGATATCGATCACCACGTCGAGCATCGCACCTGCGGACGCCAGCGCGTCCTGCCAGCGCGCGACCATGTCGGGGTTGTCGATCGCGGCCATCAACCCGATACCGCGTTTCGCCAGCGCCGCCAGCCGATCGATCGCCGCCGGTGCGCTGACCGGCGAGGTGATGAGCAGGCCGGTGATCCCGCCATCGGCCAGCGCCTCGGCCTCGCCGATCTTGGCGCAACACAGGCCGACCGCGCCGGCAGCGATCTGGCGCTTGGCGATATCGACGCTCTTGTGGGTCTTGGCGTGCGGGCGAAGGCCGACGCCGCGCGCGGTGGCGAGCGCCTGCATCGTCGCGATGTTGCGATCGAGCTTGTCGATATCGAGTACCAGCACCGGGGTATTGAGCGCGCTGCGCGAACCCTGTTGTCCGATCAGATGGGCGTGCAACGACAGATCGTCCATCAGGAAAACAACTCCCGCATATGCTGGTTGAGAAACTTGCCGGTCGGGTCGACCGTGCGCCGTACCGCACGATAACGCTCCGCCATTGGATAAAGCAGATCGACATCGTCACGCGAGAGCGTGTGGCGTTTGGCCCAGTGTGGCCGGCCGCCATGCGCGCGGAAGATCGCATCGGCCTCGGCGAACAGCCCCTGCCACGGCATCCGGGCATATTGGTGCATCGAGATCGCCGCGACCGGCCCGGCGTTCATCGGGCTCAGCCAGATGTCGTCGCCGGCAACGACGCGAAATTCGAAGGGAAAGGCGACGGGGAGCCGCTTGCGGCGGATCCAGCCGACCACCTCGTCGAGCGCGGTGAGCCCGTTGGCGCGCGGCAGCTCATATTCCATCTCCTCGAAGCGGATCGTGCGATCCGAGGGGTAGATGGCATGCGCCGGGCCCTGACGGCCGCCATTCATGTTGGTCTTCATCATGATCCGCTGCAATGTCGGGATCAGCGCCGGGACGAAGGCGCCGACATCGAGCAGGCGGCGAAAGGTCGTTTCCTCGATGTCGCTGGTCGATGCTGGCGGCTCGCATGGCGCGCATGGCTCAAGCGTCTTGAGGATCGCGAAGTCGGCGTGCGGAAAAAGCCAGAATTCGACATGGCGTTGCTGCTCGACGAGTTCGTCGAAGCGTTCGCGCACTTCGCCCCATGGTCGTTTTTCGATCCGCTCAGCCAAATGGTAGGCGGGAACCACGGCGCAGTCGATCTCGGTCGCGATGCCGAACAGGCCGAGCGACAGGCGTTGCGCCTGAAACAGGTCGGGCTCGGTCGTCGCGTCGCACCAGCGCGGCTCGCCGTCCGCACCGACCAGGCGAAATCCGCGCGCGAAGGTGGCGAGATTGCCGAGGTCGCGCCCGGTGCCGTGCGTGCCGGTCGCCATCGCGCCGGCCAGGCTCTGCGGGTTGACGTCGCCCTGGTTGGCCAGCGCCAGCCCCTCGGCCCACAGAGCTGCGGTCAGCCGCTTGATGCTCCACCCTGCCGGGATGCGCGCGGTCTTGCGGTCGGAGGCGACGACCATGGTACCCGCCATGTCTTCTAGGCTGACGATCTGCCCCTCGGATGCGCAAAGCGGCATGAACGAATGCCCTGCGCCGACCGCGCGCACCGTCGTCGCGTCCCGGACAAGCGCGGCGAGTTCGGCCTCGTCCTTCGGACGAACGACCACGGCCGTCGACGCGACGCTGCCGGACCAGTTCGACCAGCTCATCGGACGGTTGCCTCGATCGGTCCGTTATCGATCGTGCAGGCGCCCTTGAGCGACAGGATATAGTCGGTGATCAGGGCGGTTCCTTCCTTGTGTGCCAGATCGCGGCCAAGCTCGGGCATCATCACGCCGGGGTCGATGCTGGCAAGCCGATAAGGCAGGATCGAGCGCTCGGGATGGCCCGGCACGACATCGAACGGACGATCGCCCGTTCCGCGGCCGGCCGCGACCGGCGGCTTGCACAGGCCGCGGAGGCGCGGGTCGATTGTCGCCGCATCGAGCCACAGCCCCGATGTGCGCGCAGCGCCGACGCGATTATGGCAATGGCTGCAATTGATATCGAGGTAACTGTGAGAGCGCGCCTCAAGGGTTGCAGACGCATCCTGCCAGTTGGCGTTCTGCGGTGCGCCGCTGGCCGGGACCCCTGACAAAAAGCCGACTGCCTCGAGCCGCCGGAGCTGGTTGATCGTGCCGCCCTCGCCCGGGAAATCGCGGTTGAGGTGACGCGCCTTGAGCCCGATCGGGTTGATCGCGCGTGTGGTGAAATCCTGCGCGTGGCACCCGCCGCACTGGTTCTGGTTGGGGACGCTATAGTCGAACGCCGTGCGGCTTGTCCCGTCGATCAGCGTCAGCGGCACGTCGGCACCGGTACGAGCGAGCGTGGCGTCCTTGCCGTCGGCGTCCCACACATAGGGCAGCGCCACCCAGCCGTTCGCGCGCCGCACCAGTAGCCGTGTCTCGATCAGCCGGACGTGGCGCAGATCTATGCCCGCGACGCCCGATTGATAGGTGGCGGGGGTCATCTTCACCACCTCGCTGCTGGTCTGCGGCTGCGCGGCCGCAGCGGGCGTGGTGTAGTAAAAGGTCTTGGTGACGATCGTGCCGACCGGAAAATCGAACCAGCGATCGGCATTGTAGCTCGCATGGGTGCCCTTGGGCATCCAGATCGTACGCCATTTCTGCGCATAGTCGCTGAACAGCGGCGTCTGCAGCTCATAGGTCACCATGCCGGGTCGCGCGGTGATCCGCCCGTCGGCCACGCCGAACAATCCCCAGTCGGAGAGTTTTTCCGGGTTGCCCTCGGCGTGGAAGGCGACCGCCTGGGGCTTTGCGCCACAGGCGACCAACAGAATCGCCGCGCCGAGCGCGACCAGGATACGCAGGTTCATGGGCAACCGATCACGATGGCTTGCTGCTGTCCTTCGTCATGGCGGCGGGTAGCGAAATTTCCGGCAGACGGGTGGCGGGCGCGCAGTTCATGCCGGTCTCGATCCGGGGATGCGCGAACTTGCCGGGGCCGTCGACGTTGAGCAGCTTCGCGGCGCCGTTCTGGACGCAGATCCCCGGCGTCTTGAGTTTAGGATTGGTGAAGCCGTCCCACATCACGTCGGGCAACCGGCCACCGCCCAGCGCCTTGAGCGGTACGAAGCGACCGCCGGGATCGTCGCCGCCACCCGAAAAGCGGTTTCCGGTGACGTAGATATTCTCGGGGAAGGGATCATAAGCCGCGGCGATCCCGTTCTTTGTGTCGAAGCCGGTCGAATAATAGCTCGAGATGATGACGTTGGCGGTCTTGTTGTCCTTCACGTCGTTGTCGAAAATCTCGACCTCGTCGTTGGAATTGACGATCACGCCCGAGCCCGGCGGCACCGAACTGACCGCGCTGCCCTTGGCACCGAAATTGGCGTGGTTGTTGGCGAAGACATTGTTGCGGTAAACGCGGGTCTTGCTGCCCGGCACCGGCAAATTGGGCATGTTGAACACCAGGATGCCGCCGGTATTGCCCGTCGCGGTGTTGCCATAGACGTCGGCATGGCTCGAATTCTCGATCTCGATGCCGGCGACATTGCCCTCGGCGCGGTTGTCGCGGACGATGATGTTGTTCGACTGGCCGACATAGATGCCGGCATCCGAGGCGCCCTTCACCACCGATCCTTCGATCAGCACGTTGGTGACCTGCACGGGGTACAGGCCGTAAGCCCCGTTGGAGGTCTTGCCGCCGCCGGTCCATTCGGCGCGGACGCGGCGGATGACCACGTTCTTGACGCCATTGACCTTGAGCGCATCGCCCTTGCTGTCCTCGAACGCCAGATCCTGCAGGGTGAAATCGTCGCCGGTGACGAGCATGCCTTCGGCGCCCGAGGTCTGGCGCGCGAAGGACAGGATCGTCTTGTCCATACCCGCACCGCGGATCGTGACGCCATTGCCGGTCAGGCTCAGGCTGCGGCTCAGCGCATATTTGCCGGCCGGGATGTCGATCACGTCGCCCGGCTTGGCGTCGAGCAGCTTGGCCTGCAGGTTCTTCTCGAAATCGGGGTCGATCACGAAGCCTTGCGCGTCGGTCTTCGGTTTGTTGCTGCACCCGCCGGCCAGCGCCAGCGCCAGCACGGCGACGCAGCCGAGCAGTGCGATTCTGTTCGCGTTCATCCTCTTTCCCTTCGTGATGCTAGAATTTCAGGCCCAGTTCGACGCCGTAGAAGCCGGGCCGGTCGGCGCGGACATAGGGGGTGTTGAAGATGTCGGCCGAAATGGTGTTGAGCGTGCGGTAATAGCGCTTGTCGAGCAGGTTCTCGGCATAGACCGCGATCGAGACATGGTCGCCCGCAAAGCGCCAGCCGAGCTTCGCGTTGACGATATTGCGCGCCGAGCGCAGCGCGCCGAGCTTCGACCAGTCGACGAACGGTGCGATCGAGGCATCGATCGCGCGCTGTGCGTCGTTGGCGCGCGACGCCGAAGTGTAGCTGTAGCTGGCATCGGCGAAGATCGATCCGCCGCCGGTATCATGGTCGTAATGCGCGCTGAGAATGCCGCGGAACGTCGGTTCGCCTGTCGGCTGACCCGAAATATCGACGCCCTGCTCGATCCGCGTTACCCATTTTGAGTTGATCAGGCCCGCCGTCACGCCGATGCGCAGGTCGCGCGACAGCACGAACTGGGTGTCGAGATCGAGACCATAGGCCTCGGAATCGCCCGATCGCGTGACATATTGCGGCAGGCAGATCGTGCCGGCCGGGATCGGCGAGACGAGACAGGCCGGGTTGGTGTTCGCCTCGAGGCTGATCGACTGGCGGTTCTTGTATTTGAAATAATAGCCCGAGAGGTTGAAGCGCACGTGGCGGTCGAACAGCGACGACTTGATGCCGGCTTCGAAATTCCACACCTTTTCGGGCTGGAAGAAGGAGTTGATCTCGGTCGAGTTGAACCCGCCCGCCTTGTAGCCGCGCGACGCCGAGGCGTAGAGGTGGACGTCGGGGCTGGCGTCATATTGCACGACGAAGCGCGGGCTGATGTCGTTGAAGGCGGCGCGGCGCGTGAACGGCACGCCCTCCAGCGGGCCGACATCGAAGATCACGCCATTGGGGCCGATGATCGCGTTGTAGAAATCGGTGACGCTGATCGGCACATCGGGGAAGAGCGGCGCGCCGAGGATCGCATTGTAGAGCGACCCCGGTGCCTTGATCGCGTCGAGCCCGGGCGCAACGAAGCCGCCATTGGTCCAGGTGAATTTCTTGAGATCATGCGTGTAGCGGATGCCTGCGGTCAGACTCAGCTTGTCGGTGACCTTGTAGATCGCGTCGCCGAACGCGGCATAGGCTTCGTTCGCCGCGCGGTTGTTCATGTCCTCGCGATATTGCAGCCCGAACACCGGCAGTCCGCCATAGAAGTTCAGCAAGCTGAATACCGGAGCACCACCCGGTGCGCCGCCGAGCAGGCGATCGAGCGAGTCGGTGAGAAGGGTCGCCGCGCTGGTCTGCCGCCCGCGCTCGTGGAAATAGCTCGCGCCGACGATCGCGCTGAGCCGGTCATTGTCGAATCCGAGCCGCAATTCCTGGTAGAGGCTGCTGTTCTTCTCGATATTCTCGGTGTCGAAATAGCGCGTCGGATCGGCGGTGCCGTCCTCGTCCTCGCGATTGTGCGTCTCGAATTGCCGATACGAGCTGATGCTGGTCAGCGTGATCGGCCCCGCGCGGTGCGTCGCGGTGAACGACACCGCGTTGAGCACGCGCGTTTCCTTGTCACCGATAACATCATTGGCATACGGGCCAGCCGGGTCGGTGCTCAGCGCCGCCTTGCTGATGCCGATCGAGAACGGACCATCCTTGCGCGTATCGTCATGATCATAGGCAAGCACGAAATCGGTGTCGCTGGTCGGCGCCCAGCGCAACGCTGCCCGACCTGACTTGCTCTTCTCACCCTCGCGCTTGCGCCCGGTCAGCGCGTCGGTGAGATAGCCGTTGCGGTAGTTGCTGACGCCGTTGAGCCGCAGCGACAGCGTGTCGCCGAGCGGAATGTTGATCGTCGCGTCGGCGCGGACCTTGCCGTAATTGCCGACCTGCAGCGTGCCGAACGCCTCGCGCTTGCTGCTGGGCTTTGCCGTGATGATCGAGATCGCGCCGCCCGAGGTGTTGCGCCCGAACAGCGTGCCCTGCGGTCCCTTGAGCACCTCGACGCGCTGAATGTCGTTGAAGAAGATCAGCGCCGATCCCGATCGGCCCGAATAGATGCCGTCGACGAAGATGCCGACCGACGGCTCGGTACCGATGCCGAAATCGTCGGTCTGCACACCGCGGATCGCGAACGACGGCTGCGTCACCGAGGTATCGTTGATCGAGAGGCCAGGCGTAAAATTGTCGAGATCGCCGATCGACTCGGCACTGAGCGCAGCGATGTTCGCGGCGTTGAAGGTGGTGATGCTGATCGGCACCTTCTGCAGCGACTGTTCGCGCCGCTGTGCCGTGACGACGATATCGGTGACCTGCCCGCGCTCGTCAGCCTGTGGTGCCGCTGTGCGAGGATCGGGCCGTGCCGGATCGGTTGGCGGCGACGCCACCTGCCCCATCGCGGGCACCGCCCAGATTGCCGCCACCCCGGCCAACAGCTTCGTCCCGCCCCATATCGTCATCATCTGCCCCCCAAGAACGCGATAACTAATGGGAGGCTATCGGCAATGTGTAGCGAACGCTATCGTTTTTTTATGCTGCGATGCAGCGCAACAAAATCGCTCCGGAACAAACGTTTGCCAGCCCGTGATAGTGTTACCGCGCGTCGTGAAAGATGATGCCGAGCGTGTGCCGCTGCCCCTGCGTGATGGTGGAAACGCCGTGGCGAAGCTGGGTGCGATAAACGCCCTTCGCGCCCTGACGCGGCCGATCCCGCACCGGGAAGATCACAAGATCGCCTTGACGCAGTGCCGCGACCTCACAACGCGACTGCTGGCGCGGCCGCGTTTCGACGAGCACGAACGCGCCGCCCTGGAAGTCGACGCCCGGTTCGTCGAGCAGGATCGCGGCCTGGAGCGGAAAATGGATCTCGCCGTACAAATCCTGATGGAGGCAGTTGAAATCACCCGCGCCATAGCGCAGCAGCAACGGAGTCGGCCGCGTCTGCCCCGCCGCTCGGCAGCGATCCAGCAACGCGGCGTGCGTTGCGGGCCATGTCACTGCGAGACCCAGTCGCTTGCTCCAGTCCGCCGCAATCGCCGCGAGCGGCGGATAGAGCGGCGTACGCAGTTCCGCGACCAGCAACGGCAGGTCGTAGGCAAAATAGCGATACTCACCCCGCCCGAAACCATGGCGCGCCATTGTCACGGTCGAACGAAAGAGGTCGGCCTTCGGGTAGAGTTCCCGCACGGCATGACATTCAGCCGGGGTGAGCAAAGCGGGCGCGATTGCAACGCTACGCTCCTCGAGCTGTACGCCCAGCGCCATCCAGCCGAGCGCGGCAATGCGTGCTGCGGCTCCATCATCGGTCATATTTCGTCCACCTGCGTTGCCAGACACGACACATGGTACGGAAGCAGGAGCGCCGCGCCCCGCTCCTTGCTGTCGAACTCGCTCGATCTCATCGCCGTTGCCAGCTTGGCGATGGCGCGCGGCGTTGGTATCGGCCGGGTATGAGTGACCTACCGAATCTGAAGTCACTCGATCTCAACCTGCTCATCGTCTTCGACGCGGTCTACACCGCACGCAGCATCAGCCGGGCGGCGGACCGGCTCGGCATGACGCAGGGCGCGGTATCCAATGCGCTCGGCCGGCTCCGCGACCGGGTCGGTGACCCGTTGTTCGCGCGCTCCCAGCACGGCGTTTCACCGACGCTCAAAGCCGCACAGATGGTCGGTCCGATCCGCGAAGCACTCGCCACGATCGATCGGCAACTCGCCGATGCGCCGTTCGATCTCCAGCACTATCGACGGCATTTCCGTATCATGATCGGCGACCTGTTCGAGCCGATCATGCTGCCGCCGCTGCTGCGCAAGATCGCCACGGCGGCGCCGCATGTCACGGTCGAGTCGGCGTCACACCTGCGCCTGGACGTCGTCAAGGCGCTGCGCAGCGGCAGTACCGATCTCGCCGCGTTCCTCTACCCGATCGATGCGCCCGACATGCATGTCGAGCCACTATGCAGGATCGAGCATCTCGTCGTGGCGCGCCGCGGTCACCCTGAGATTGGCGAAACGCTCGATGCGGAAACCTTCGCCAGACTCGGACATGTCGTGCTCGAAGCGGAATTGCGCGACCGTCTGGCGATCGAACAGAATCTGTTTTCCGAAGGCATTGCGCGCTAGATGCAATGCGTCGTCAATCGCGTCTGGTCGATGCCGGCGATCGTCGAACGCAGCGATCTCATCGCGATCCTGCCCGACTGGTTCATTCGCGAAATCGCCGGTAATTTCGATCTGGCGAGCTACAAGCTGCCCGTTCCGATACCGCAGCAGAATCTCTATCTGACATGGCTGGCGCGCCATGCCGACGACCCTGGCCATCACTGGCTGCGCACGACGTTGATCGAGGCGTTTCACGCGCACCTGCGGGCGGGTCTGCCGGGACCATCGCAGCCGGTTCAGGGGTCCGTTGTCGGCACAACGGCGGAAGGAACGTCGGTCCAGCCGTTACGCGGCAATGCCCGCGAATAGGTCCAGTAACAGCCCAGTGCCGAAATGCCGGGGTCGCGATCGAGCAGAAAGCCGAAGACACCGCTCAATACCGCATCGCTGCCGTCAGGACCATTGGTCGCGAACGGGAAATCCCCCTCCCCGGCGTCGCCGCCAAGATGGTTGCCATGGTCATAGGCGCCGTCGAGTGGGAAATTGGTACGAAATTGCAAGCTCTTGAAGGCCTTGTCCCACGCGCCGAACATTCCGACGACCGCCTGCCCCGCACCGAGCACGATTTCGACTTTCGGCGTAGCGCCGACCAGTCCGGCCTCGCGTTTGTCACCGTTCGAAAATGTCAGCGTGATTCCCGACGTGCCTGACATCGTCAGATGAGTCACATGCTCGCCCGGCGGTGCGGGATGATCGAAGAAGATGGCCTGCGCGTCCTCGTCACGCGTATAATCGCCCTGGTCGCCCGTGACGAGCCGCGCACCGTTGCCACCCCATGGCCCCATCATCGCGGTGCGCGTTTCGCTGTTGATCGCCATCTCGACCGGATCGGTCCGGGCAGCAGCGCCTGGCGCGGCGATCGGTAACGGCTGATCGAAGTAGGTCCACAGATCGGCGATTTCGCGGTAAGGCTCGCTGAGCGCGGCGAAGGTCGGATCGCCAAAACGCTCTCGATAATAAGCCGCATCAGCCTGCGCCCAGGCCAGCACACCGCCGCCATGCGGTCGGCCATAATTGTCATAGGCGCAGCCGGTCCAGCGCATATAACCGTCCATGGCCTTTGCGGCAGAAAAGCTGCCATCAACCTTGATTTGCAGGTCGCGCAGCGCCGCGGCTTGATCAACGCCTGAATCGACGAGGCCGCGCAGCGTGCGGATCATATTCGTCGTATCGGCAATGGCGCTCGCAATGCCCCTGTCAGCCTCCGCCCCTGTCTTTTTATATATCTCACGATAGTAAATGAATCTCATTCTCAACAATGCAAGCGCCACGGTGCCGACCAATGTTACCGTATCGAGAAGCGCCGCCGCGTTCGGCTTCTGCACGTCCTTCAGCTTATTTATAGTTTCTATCGATACATAATTAACGGCATTGTCGAATTTTTAATGAAATAGCCCATATTTTAATGCGTATGATTTTAAAGCAATTTGCAAATAATCTTAAGTATCGTCGATTATTTCTTTGCTTTCACTCTCTTTCCACGCAAGGTCGAAGTTGTAGAGCAAGTCCACGGTCCATACGCGCATCGCAGACCAAACTTCATCCTTGCTCGGACTTGTATTCGGCCAGAAGATCGAAATGACCGCCGACACGGCGTTGCCCACCACAGGAACGGCGCGGACCAGCGTCTTGCAGGCTCGTTTGACCTTTCGGTTCGTCGAGCCCCATTTGAGATCGGTCAACACGGGCGTGGGTTTGGGCGCGCCACCGACATAATTGTTCTGCCGTGCCAGCGTGTCGCCATCGACCGGCCAATCCTTGGGTTGCGAGGCGGAAATCGCGATGCTCGACAGCGCGCGCCCGCACGTTTCACCCTTCCCGATGTAGAGCTTTTGCGTGTTTGGTATGCAGCTGTTCGGCCCGACATAGATGGCCGGTTTCGCATAGGCGGTGTCGAAATAACCGATCGCCCAGGTGCCAGCACCCGTCGAGAGCGACTGGATCCAATTGTCGATGTTGGTTTTTCCCGATCCGGTCACAGGCGTTTGCGCAAGATCCTTGACAGAGCTGGTGATCAAAACCTGCTTGTCGTGAAAATTCTCCGTCCCCCAGCAAGTAACAAATATCTCGTCATTGCCTGGGGCATCCCCCTCATTATCCGATGACACGCCGCTTATCCCCTGCTGCCCATGACAAAAGACAATCAATCCAACAGTGAAAAGCGTTCGTCAACGCCGCGGATAAGCAGTTCAACTGGTATTTATTTTGTGAATATGTGATATTTATATGGATATTTACAGTATTACCAGAAAGTCATTCCAGCCATTGTTTTCGACCGCGGACTTCACCGCGTTGTGGAACGATTGATTGATGGCGGGCAAAAGCGGGCACAGCGACAGATGGCCCGACCGATCCGGCGGGCCCGCAAATTCGGCCTATGAGGATAGGTCCCGGCCGATCGTCACCGGCAACGCAGGTTCAGGCGGCGAGCGCCTCGCGCGGCAGCACTGCCGCCGCATAATCGCTCTCGGCCAGCGCGATCAGCTTGCGGTCGTCATGGTTCCACGGATGGAAGCCGGGCAGGAAAAAAGCGAGCCAAGCGCCGAGAATCTTGCGCGCCATGCCGGGGCGGCCGAGCGTATACCACAGGATGCCGCGATGCGCGCGCCAGCCGGTGATGCCGTCCTGCCGCAGCAGTTCGAGCATGCCCTTGTAGCGCCCGGCGAAGAACTTCTGCGTCGTCGCCAGCATCACCACCGCCTTGACCGACCAGCGCCTGCGCCGCGTCCAGTCGCGCGTCGCGTGCAGCCAGGTGTCATAGGCAACACCCTTGTGCTCGATTTCCTCGGCGGCGTGCCAGCGCCACAGTGCGACGGCCTGGGGGTCGCCGCCGGCAAGGTGGCGCGGGTTGGCGATCAACTCATGCGCCAGCATCGCGGTGAAATGCTCGAGCGCCATCGTCGCGGCAAGGCTACCGATCGGCGGCTTGCCCTTGGTCAGCGCCAGCGCCTCGTCGATATGCCGTTCGAGCAGGGAAACGTCATAGCCCTGATCGGTGACATGGCGATTGAACGCGACATGCTCGCGCGTGTGGACGACTTCCTGCTTGATAAACGCCTGGATCTCGTCGCGCAGCCGTGGCGAGGTACCCTCACGAAACTGGCGAACACTGTCGATGAAGAACCCCTCGCCCTTGGGGAACGTGACCGACAACGCGTTGTAAAAGGCGGTCGCGAAAGGATCGTTATTGAGCCACCAGCGCCGCATCGGCACGCCGCGCCCGAAACGAAGGTCGCGTGGGGTGATGGTCAGATCGTCCGGCGTCGCTGCTTTCGCCACGAGAACCTCCAGAGGGGTGATACGGCAACTACCGCCAACGGCCATGAAGATAGGTTTACTGACACTAGTGTCAATAGGAAACCGCCATTCGTGGCGCTCAGACCTCGACGCGCGTCGCCCTCGCCACCTTCGCCTCGAACTCGCGCGCCACCTGGATATGGATTGCGCGCGCAATCTCCGTCGAAGCGTCGCGCGCCTGCCGCCGCGCGCGCGCCGCCCAGGCGATATATTGATCCTTGCTCGGCAATGTTCGCACGCGATCGCCTCCTTCGCCACGCCGGGCGGCCGAAAGCCGTAAACGCCTGCGGACGAGAGAGCGTCGCCACACTGGCCGGTGGCGACGCCCTCGAACGGTGAATCGGTGCCGTTGATCTCCAACCCCAACCCACAGCCTATCGCCGCGAGCGCGCAAACTGCCCCCAGTGCGCGAAACCCGACGCAGCGGTAATGCCAGCATCGCGTTACGGTTGAGCGTCGTGACTGTTACGAAACGATTGCGCCGCGCGGTCGGGCCCGTGGGTGCGGTCGATCTGGGACGCACGACAAAAAACTTGGCCGACACGCGCTGGCGCTGGGCCAATCAACCGCGACTTCAGTCGGTCTCGTCTTCGCTGAGCAGGTCGCCGTGTCGGCGACAGGTTGCGTGGCACCCGCCCTGGCAATCATGGCGGTTGTCGCGGTCAGGGCGACCTGGCAGTTCAACCAACAAACGGTGGCCGAAGCAGGTACCCACGACCAGCCAGTCGCTCGTCATCGGCAGCGCTTGCAGGCCGCCGGCAAAGGCGAAGCCGGCGCCACCGAGCAGCGCCGCCACGACCCGCATGGGCGATCTAACGGACATGTTCGTCGTCATCGTCGATCAGGATGCGCAGCGCTGCGCCATCGAGATCCTCGAACTGCGCCGAACGCATCGCCCAGAAGAACCCCGCGAGCCCGCCAAGGCCAAGCGCCAGCGCGATCGGGATGAGGAAGGCTACCCCGGTCATCGTGCCGCACCGCGCAGCCGCAGCGCATTGGCGACGACAAGCAGCGACGAGCCGGACATGGCCAGTGCGGCGATCAACGGCGTGACCATTCCGGCCATTGCGATCGGCACGGCGAGCAGATTGTAACCGATCGCCAGCGCGAAATTCTGCCGCACCACGGCCATCGTGCGGCGCGCGGCGACGATCGCCAGCGGCACCGGCATCAGCGCCTCACCGAGGAACACCGCATCGGCCGCCATCTGACCGACATCGCTGGCCGAGGCCGGCGCCATCGCGACATACGCACGGCGCAACGCCGGTCCGTCATTCAATCCATCACCGACCATAAGCACATGATGCCCGTCCTTATCCAGCGCAGCAACCGCGTCATGCTTGTCCGCCGGTGATAGTCGAGCGCGCCCGGGCATGCCGAGCGTCGCGGCGAGGCGGTCGACAACCACGGCGCTGTCGCCCGACACAAAGCTCGGCGCCAGGCCCAGCGCGGTGAGACGGTCGATCGCGTTGCGCGCATCGGGACGCGGCGTGTCGCTGAAGATGATATGATGTGCCGGCGCCGAGCCGACGCGGAACACCGCCTCGGTCGCGCTGGCGCCGCCGACGCCGGTTTCGCCGAGCACCCAGTCGGCCCGCCCGAGCCGCAGGCGCTCGTCGCCGAGCATTGCTTCGACTCCTAAACCGGGATGCTCGACTATGTCGGCAAGCGCTTCGCTTGCGACCGTGCCGTCCAGTGCGGCGGCAATCGCGCGGCTCAGCGGATGGCGGCTCGCCCGCGCAAGCGTTAGTATAATGCCACGCTCGGTGGCATCTTCCGGCAGCCCGCTGTCTGGTTGCAACCGGCCCAGCGTCACCGTCCCGGTCTTGTCGAGCAACACGCGATCGACCGTCGCCAGACGCTCCAGCGCCGAGCCATCCTTGATCAAGACGCCGGCGCGCAGCAGCGAACCCGCCGCAACGACCTGCGCGATCGGCACGGCGAGGCCGAGTGCGCAGGGGCAGGTGATGATCAGCACCGCCACCGCCGTCATCAGCGACGCATGGAGCCCCGCCCCGGCGAGCAGCCAGCCGACCAGCGTCAGGGCGGCCAGCGTGTGGACGGCGGGCGCATAGAGCCGCGAGGCGCGGTCGGCGATGCGGACATAGCGCGACTTGCCCTGCCCCGCGCTGTCCATGAGCCGCGCGATGTCGGCGATCGCGGTCGAGGCGCCGGTCGCGGTCGCACGCACCACGAGGGGCGCCGAGAGGTTGATCGTGCCGGCGAGCACGGCGGATCCGATCGTCACGCGCTCGGGCAGGCTCTCACCCGTCACCAGCGCGCGGTCGACGCTGCTGTCGCCCTGCTCGACCTTGCCGTCGACGCCGATGCGTTCGCCGGCGGCGACCAGCACGCGCATCCCCGGTGCCAGCTCTTCGGCCTGGCGGCGCTGCGTCGTGCCGTCGGGGAGCAGCACCAGCGAGTCGCGCGGCACGCGGCGCAGCAAGGCGGCGACGCCGTCGCGTGCGCGTGCGCGCATCACGCTGTCGAGCGCGCGGCCGGCGAGCAGGAAAAACAGCAGCATCACCGCGCCATCGAAATAGGCATGCGCGCCGCCAGTCGCGGTTTCGTACAGGCTCATCGCCGCGGTCAGCACCACGCCGATCGAGATCGGCACGTCCATGTTGGTCGTGCCATGGCTGAGCGCGCGCCACGCGCTGCGGAAGAACGGTCGCCCGGCATAGGCGATCGTCGGCAGCGCGATCAGCGCCGACAGCCAGTGAAACAGGATGCGCGTGCTGCCCTCGGCGCCCGACCAGATCGCGACGGACAGCAGCATGATGTTCATCGCCGCGAAGCCCGCCACTGCCAGCGCGAGCAACAGCGAACGGCTCTCGGCATCCCCCGCCGTCTCGACCTCACCGGCAAAGACATGCGCGCGGAAGCCCAGCGCGTCGATCGCGGCGCACAGCGCATCCTCATCGGGCGCGTCGAGATGCTCGACCGTTACCCGCCCCGCGCCGAAATTGACCCGTGCGGCAATCACGCCCGGCATCGCGCTGAGCGCGCCCTCGAGCTTTGCGATGCACCCGGCGCAGCGCAGCCCCTCGACCGCGAAGGTCGAGCGCACCGCCGCCTCACCCGGGCCGATCGGCGCGAGTGCCGTCATGAATGCACTTCGTCCGCAAAGCGCGCATGGTCGCCGCCCGAGCGCACGTCGATGCTGAGCAGCCAGCGCCCGGCGGGCAAGGCCTGTTCGCTGGCATAATGCCCTTCGCCACGGTCGTGCATCACGAGCGTCCGCGCCGGCACGCGACCAAGCGGATGGCTCGCCTCGATCGACACGCGGGCGCCTTCGATCGGTCGGCCCGCGCGCGCCAAAGCGAGCGTGACGGCACCGCCATCGCCCCTGCCCGGTGCGGCGCTCCACCCTTGCAGGCGCTGTGCGCGCGCTTCGGCCAGCCACCCATTATATTGCTGGCTGGCGACATAACTGTTGTCGACGACGGTCCCGCCAAAGGTACGGATCGCATCGCTCGCCATCAGCACATTCACCCCGATCACGACGGCGAAGAAGGCGCACATGATCGCGGTCATGTGCCAACCGGTGAAGCGTCGTGTCATCTCAATCGTCCTCCGGTCGTTCGAAATAGCTCGCGTCGCTGGATGACCCGCCCTCCGCATCGAGCGCACGCGCAGTGAAGCGCATCGGCACACGCTCCTCGCCATGGCCGCTCGCCACCACGAAGATCTGGACCGGCGCGACCTGGTCGGCATCGACGGCGATGCGCACGGTGCGCCCTGCATGGTCGCGCGCGCCGCCCTCCTGCCACATCACCCCGTCGATACCCGAAAGCGCGATCTCGAACTGACGCGGGCGCTCCTCCATGTTGCGGATCTTGACGATATAACCATTACGGATGCTGCCGTCGGACAGCCGCACCCATTGCGGGTTGCGGGCCTGGGTCACGCTCAGGTCGATCCGCGTCCGATTGCCGAGCGCGAACAGCATCGCCACGCCGATGCTCGCCCAGACGGTGAAATAGATGATCGTGCGCGGGCGCAACAGCCGGCGCAGCGCCGATAGCGGCTTCTCGCCACGGCTGGCGCGGCGCGCGTCGAGGTCGGTGGTGTAGCCGATCAGACGCGGCTCGCGGCCGACCTTTGCCATGATGTCGTCGCACGCGTCGATGCACAATGCACAGGTGATGCAGCCGATTTGTGGGCCCTCGCGGATATCGATCCCGGTAGGGCACACCGCGACGCAGGCGTTGCAGTCGATGCAATCGCCAACGCCGCCGACGGTCGCCGTTCCCGCTGCCATCGCCGCCAGATCGACGCCGCCACTCTTCGCCCCGGCTTCGGCGCGCTTGAGACCATGGCTGCGCGGTTCGCCGCGCCAGTACTTGTACGTCACGGTCAGCGACTGCTCGTCGAGCATCGCGCTCTGGATGCGTGGCCAGGGGCACATATAGATGCACACCTGCTCGCGCATCAGCCCGCCGAGCGTGAAGGTGGTGAAGGTCAGTACCCCGACCGTGGCATAGGCGACGAACGGCGCGGTCCCGCCGGCAAAGGCGCGGGCGAGCGTCGGCGCGTCGGCGAAATAGAAGATCCACGCGCCGCCGGTCAGCGCCGCGATCATCAGCCAGATGGCGAACTTGGTGCCGCGGCGCAGCACCTTGTTGACGCTCCATGGTGCCGCCTGAAGCCGCAACTGGGCGTTGCGATCACCGTCGATCAGGCGTTCGACATGCACGAAGAGGTCGGTCCACACCGTCTGTGGGCAGGCATAACCGCACCATGCCCGCCCGACCGCCGAGGTGACGAGGAACAGTCCGATCGCCGCCATGATCAGCAGGCCGGCGACATAATAGAATTCGTGCGGCCAGATCTCGATCGCGAACATGTAGAAGCGGCGATGGGCGAGGTCGACCAATACCGCCTGGTTGGGCGCATAGGGCCCACGATCCCAGCGCAGCCACGGGGTGAGGTAATAGATCACCAACGTGACGGCCATGATCGCCCATTTCAGCCGCCGGAACAGCCCATCCACGCTTTTGGGGAATATCTTGCGTCGCGCTTCGAAGAACTGCTCCGGCTCGATCAGGTCCTTGGGGTGGGTCATTGGTCGTTACGGCTTCGCGACCGGCGCAGCCGGCGCCGCTTCGGCAACCTTGGGCGGCGACGCTTCACCGCCACCGAGCGAATGGACATAGCTCGCCAGCATCTTGATCGTGATCGGGTCGAGCCGCTGGCCCCATGCCGGCATGATACCATAGCGCGCATTGGTGATGGTCTGCGTCAGCGTCTCGCTGCTGCCGCCGTAGAGCCAGATGTGATCGGTCAGGTTGGGCGCGCCGAGCGAGCGGTTGCCCTTGGCGTTGTCGCCGTGACACACCGCGCAATTGGCAGCGAACAGTGCAGCGCCGCGTTTCGCAGACGCGTCGGCCGGATCCTGGTGCGAGACGTATCGCACATAGGAGACCAGATCTCCGATCTCGGCCGGCTTCAGGATGCCGTCGCGCCCGAAGGCCGGCATCTGCGACATGCGCGTGGCGTCGTCACCTGGCTGACGCACGCCGTGGAGCAACGTCTGCTGGATCGTCGCGATATCGCCACCCCACAGCCAGTCGTCATCATTGAGATTGGGATAGCCCTTGCCGCCCGCCGCGCCCGAACCATGGCACTGCACGCAATAGACCTTGAACGCGGAGCGCCCGCCTTCGGACGCGGCGCGTTGCAAGGCCGGATTGCGCTCGATCGCCTCGATCGGCGTTTGCGCCAGCGCCGCCATTATCGGCGCCTTGCGCTGGCGGTCGGCGGCCAGTTCCTGTTCGAGCTGGCCGTGGCTCGACCAGCCGAGCGTGCCCGGCGTCGCGGCGCGCAGACCGGGGATCGCCGGATAGAGCACGCAATAGACGATCGCGAAGACGATCGTCGCGTAGAGGATATACAGCCACCAGCGCGGCATCGGGGTATCGAGTTCCTCGATACCATCCCATTCGTGTCCGACGGTCATCGTGCCGGTCGGATGGTCCAGGCGCTCGCCTTTAGCCATCGATCTGCTCCTCTTCGAAGATGCTGGTCGCGGCGCGATAATGGTCGCGCGACGCCTGGGGTCGGAAGGTCCAGCCGACGAATGCGAGGAAGGCGACCCCCATCAGGATCAGGCCCCAGCTGTCGGCAAAGGTGCGCAAGGTCTCGTAGATCACTTGGTCCGCTCCCGCGGCGCCGCCGCCTTGAAGTCGACCTGGGTGCCGAGCACCTGGAGATAGGCGATCAGCGCGTCCATCTCGGTGACGCGTGACGGGTCGCCGTCATAGTCGCGCGACGCGGCCTTGGGGTAACGTCGTGACAGATCGGCGGCATCGCCGTCGCTGCCGGCCTGCCCGGCAAGGTCCTTCGCGGCCTTGGTGATGTCCTCGGCGGTATAGGGCACACCGACATGACGCAGCGCCTTCAGATGGTCGCCGATATTGGCAACCTCGAGGTCGCGCTCGGCCAGGAAAGCGTAGGGCGGCATGATCGACTCCGGCACCACGGCGCGCGGGTCTTTCAGATGCTGGACATGCCATTCGTCCGAATAGCGGCCACCGACGCGCGCTAGGTCGGGTCCGGTGCGCTCGGATCCCCATTGGAACGGATGGTCGTACATGCTCTCCGCGGCGAGGCTGTAATGGCCGTAGCGTTCGACCTCGTCGCGGAACGGACGGATCATCTGGCTATGGCAGCCATAGCATCCCTCGCGGATGTAGATGTTGCGACCGGCCAGCTCGAGCGGCGTGTAGGGCCGGATGCCATCGACCTTGATGACCGTCGAGTCGATCCAGAACAGTGGCGCGATCTCGACGATGCCGCCGACGGCGACGACGAGGAAAGCCAGGACCGCCAGCAACGTGACGTTGCGTTCGATCGTCTTGTGGCGATGCAGGAAGGAAGCCATTGCGCGCTCCTCAGTTGGCGGTCGCGACGGCGAGCGGCATCACGGGCCGGTCGCGCTCGGGGTCGTAGGTGGTCGTGGCGAGCGGCGCTTCGGCGCGCAGCTTGCCGGCAATGGTCATGGCGACGTTCCAGACCATGAAGAGGGCGCCGACGAAGTAGAGCAGCCCCCCGCCGATGCGCATCACGTAGTAGGGATGCAGCGCGGCCACGACCTCGGCGAACGAATAAACCAGATAACCGTCCGACCCATATTCGCGCCACATCAGGCCCTGGGTGATCCCCGCCACCCACATCGAGGAGGCGTAGAGCACGATGCCGAGCGTGGCGCACCAGAAGTGCCAGTTGATCATGCGCAGCGAGTAGATCCGCTCACGACCCCACAGCCGCGGCGTCATGAAGTAGATCGCCCCGAAGGTGATCATGCCGTTCCAGCCGAGCGCGCCCGAATGGACATGGCCAATCGTCCAGTTGGTATAGTGGCTGAGCGAATTGACGCTCTTGATCGACATCACCGGGCCTTCGAAGGTCGACATGCCGTAAAAGGCGAGCGCGAAGACCATCATGCGGATGATCGGGTCGGTGCGGATCTTGTCCCACGCGCCGTTGAGCGTCATCAGGCCGTTGATCATGCCGCCCCAGCTCGGCATCCACAGCATCACCGAGAACACTTCGCCGAGCGTCTGCGCCCAGTCGGGCAGCGCGGTATAGTGGAGATGGTGCGGCCCGGCCCAGATGTAGAGGAAGATCAGCGACCAGAAGTGCACGATCGACAGCCGGTAGCTGTAGATCGGACGCTCGGCCTGTTTCGGCACGAAATAATACATCATGCCGAGGAAGCCGGCGGTCAGGAAGAAACCGACCGCGTTATGGCCATACCACCATTGGGTGAGCGCATCCTGCACGCCGGCAAAGGCGGAATAGGATTTCGAGCCCTCCCATGACACCGGCAGCGACAGGTTGTTGACCAGGTGCAGCATCGCCACCGTGATGATGAAACCGAGATAGAACCAGTTGGCGACATAGATGTGCGGCTCGGAGCGCTTCACGAGCGTGCCGACGAAAACGGCGAGATAACTGACCCAGACGATCGTCAGCCAGATGTCGACATACCATTCGGGCTCGGCATATTCGCGGCCTTCGGTCACACCCATCAGATAGCCAGTCGCGGCGAGCACGATGAACAGCTGATAGCCCCAGAAGACGAAGCGGGCGAGCGCCGGCGCGAACAGTCGGGCGCGGCAGGTGCGCTGCACGACATAGAAGCTCGTGCAGATCAGCGCGTTGCCGCCAAAGGCAAAGATCACCGCCGAGGTGTGCAGCGGCCGCAAGCGCCCGAAGGTCGAAAAGTCGTAGTGGAGATTGAGCAGCGGGAAGGCGAGCTGCGAGGCGATGACGATGCCGACCAGGAAGCCGACGACCCCCCAGAATACGGTGGCGATCACGCCCCAGCGAATGACGTCGTCATAATAGCGGCTCTGTACCACCGCCTTTGCCGCTGGCCCGGCCTTCGCCTTGCCGAATTGCCGTGCCGTCACGAAAACGGTCAGCAGCGCGGCTGCGGCACCGATCGCCATGTGCACGGCAAAAGCATGATCCACCGCCATGGCGGCCGCGACCGTGCAAGCGAGAAAAACGACGAACCAAAGTCCGCCGCGCAATGCAATATCGTCTTCCAACTAGCCCTCCCGCCAATCCCGTAGCGTCGGCGGGAGCTATCGTGTCGGCGGCCGTTATAACATATGCGTAGATACCCGTAACTCGGGCCGCGTCACGCTGTCGGGCGCCTCTTACCGGGCCGTGAAACGCTCCACCTGGCCGAGGACTACCGCACGTGCGTCATCGACCGACAGGGCCTGCTCGACCCGCAGGCGCTGCCATGCGGCGAAGCTTGCGACGAGGTCGAGCGTCTCGAAGGCAATCGTGTCGGCGGCGACCGTTTCCGGGATCAGCGAATGCAACCGCGCCCGCATCAGCGCCAGCATCCGCGTGTTCTCCGCCTCGATCGCGGGCGACATATGGCGATGTGCGTCGCCGGCGCGCTTGAACGGCAACAGGCGCTCATAGGTCGCGACGCGCCGCTCGACCGCCTCGCGCAAGCGGCCCTGCCAATCGGGCGCGGTGAAGGGCGCGGCCCAGCCGCCATAATATTTCGTCAGGCCTTCGAGCATGGCCGCATACAGCGTTTCCATGTCCTTGAACTGGCGGAACACCGTGCGCAGACCCACTTCCGCTCGCGTCGCAACCTGCTCGGCGCTCGGTGTGATCGCGCCTTCTTCGACCAGCGCCAGCATCGCCGCGACGATCTTGTCGCGACTGGTCCGTGATCGTTTGCGCCGTCCGTCTTCCGGCGCCATGTCTTCCTGCATCAAGTCCTGACCCTAATTCGCCCAGTAAATATAAGTCTCGCCGGCATGTGGTTTGGTGCCGAGCGGCCGGTCGATAGCGATCGGTGACCGGATTAGCGATGGCCAGGCGGGCTTAACGCTGTCTTTGTCATGTTGCGCGAGCAGCCCCGTCAAGCGCGCAACGACATCCGGGTGCTGTGATGCGACGTCCCGATGTTCTGTAGGGTCGGATTTCATGTCGTAGAGCAGCGAGGTGTGTGGAAGATCGAGCGCCTGCAGCTTCCAGTCGCCGTCGCGCACCACGCGATAGGCACCATCGCGCCAGAACAGCGTCTGGTGCGGCGTGCCCGTCGCATGCCCCTCGACCCATGGCATCAGGTCGACGCCGTCGATCGTCCGGTCGCGCGGCAATGTCACCCCCGCCGCGCGGCCGGCGGTCGCGAAGATGTCGAAATGGCTCACCGGCCCCGCAATCGCCATGCCGGGCTTGATCTGCGCCGGCCAGCGCATGAACAACGGCACCTTGACGCCGCCTTCGAAGAAGGTCGCCTTCCAGCCGCGATACGGTTTGTTGATGTCGGGCAGGCCGACATAATGCGCGCCGCCATTGTCGCTGGTAAAGATCACCAGCGTGTTCTGGTCGAGCCCCTCGGCCTTGAGCGAGGCCATGACCTTGCCCACACCGCGATCGAGCGCACGGATCATCGCCGCATAGACGCGGGTGCGGTGGTCCTTGATCTGCGGCAGCGCGTCGTAATCCGCCTTTGATGCCTGGAGCGGCGTGTGCGGTGCGTTATAGGCGAGGTACATGAAGAACGGACGGTTGCGATTGGCATGGATCGCGGTGGTCGCCTGATCGGTCAGGTAATCGGTCATGTAGCGATCGGGATGGAAGCGGTCGCTGCCGTTATACTGCACGCTGAACGGCAGGTTTGCCCACAGGAAGCGGTCGATCGGGTCGAAATCCTGTTTGGAATTTTCGACGTCGGGGCTGTCCTCCGGCAAGTACATCTGCCCGCCGATCATGAACCCCAGGCTCTCGTCGAAGCCATGCTGCTCGGGCCGCATCCCGCGACCTTCGCCGAGATGCCATTTGCCGAGATGCACCGTGTGATAGCCCTTGCCCTGCAGCAACTGGGCGATCGTGACCTCGTTGGCGGGAACGCCCTTCTCGATCGTCGTCGCGGGCTGGCGCGCCGCGTCCTCGTCGAAGATTGTCTTGTGCTCCCACTCGGTGGGGAAATTGGCGATGTTGCGCGCGAAGCGAACCTCGGGGCGGATCAGGCTGGTCGGGAACCATGCCGGTGGATGCGTTTCGGCCGGGGTGTATTCGTAACCGAACCGCGTCGGATAACGACCGGTCATCAGCGCCGCGCGGCTCGGTGCGCAGGTAGCGTTGCCGGCATAGCCGTCAGCGAAGCTCACGCCCTCATGCCCGATCGCATCGATATTGGGCGTTTTGAGCAAACCGCCGGCGACGCCGCCGCCGTTGAAGCTGATATCGTTGTAGCCGAGATCGTCGCCAACGATCAGGATGATGTTGGGCGGTCGCTGCGCCACCGAAAGCGCCGCGGTTGCCGGCCCCTGCTGCCAGGTAACCGGGTGGTTGGGATAGATGTGCGGCCCGAGCCAGCCCGGCATGTGCAGCAGCACATAGTCCTTCGAGAGATAGATTCCGCCCGCGAGCAGCGCGACCGTGCCGAGCGTGACCTTGATCCAGCGCTTCATGACCGCGGCACCGCGGCAAAGCTGCGCCAGCCCAGGGCAAGGATCGCGATCATGCCGGCCTCGGCCAGCATCGGCGGATAGGCGGTGCTCGCCGCACCATCGAGTAGCAGCGAAAGCGCGCGTCCGCTGATCGCAACGCCGAGCAGGATCATCGGGACGAGCAAGGGCGCGCGCCATGTCCGCCACGCGCCGATCAGCGCAAAGACCGCGCCGGTGACGAAGAAGGCGGTGAAGTCGGCGCGGATCGTCGCCATGCCCTGCGACCCGATCGGGGTAAGGAAGAAGCGCTGCGCACCGGCCGCCGGGTCGAGCAGGAAGCTCATCCCAAGGGCGAAATTGAACAATCCGACCAGCGCGACCACGCCGCGCATCACCTGTGTCATGACTTCCCGCTCCTCTGTTTCGCCAAAGCCTAGCACCAACGCGGCCGGGCGCAATTATTTCGGCATTGCCAATGCCATATTATAACGGCATCCTGCGGGCGAGGGAGATGACGCATGCGGACGCGGGGCCATTCCCGTAGCGGCCGCATTCATCATCGGCGTGGCGCCGCTCTCGGGGGGGAATGGTGCCGCGCAGCTCGATCGGACCTTCGCTTCGTGCAGCGGCCCGACCACGAGCGCCCTCGGCACCCCCCTGCGTCACGCCGCCGCTTCGGTCACGCGCCGTTGCAGCCCGCGCTGCTCCAGTCGCCAGACCAACTGGTCGAAGCGATCCTGCCCGAAAAACGGCTCGCCCTCGAACACCATCAGCGGCACGCCATAATGCCCGCCGAGCCGCTGCGCCGCCTGGTTGGCCTCGATCTTCGCAACATAGCCCGCCTCGTCGGCGGCGATCGCCGCATCGAGTTCCGCCAGATCGAGACCGGCACGCGCCGCTGCGCGATCGAGATGGTCGCCGAGATGCCAGTCGGTCACCGAACCGCCCCAGATGATCCGGCTCACTTCGTCTAGAAACGCCAGTCCCCGCCCCCGCTCCGTCGCCGCGACGCCGAGATGCGTCAGGCGGTGGATATAGGGCTGTTCCTTGGGATAGGTGCGCGTCGCATAATCCATTACCACCGGATCGGGCGATGCCCAGCGGAACGGCAGGCCGACAAATTCGGCGCTGCGCCCGATATCGCGCATGAAATAGCTCAGCCACAGCGGATCGTTGCTGGTGAAGAAATCGGGCTGCCGCACCGCGATCGGATAGACCGGGCAGACATTGACCCGCACATCGTAGATCCGCTCGAGCGCCACCAGCCGCGGCGTCACGAGATAGGAATATGGCGAGCGAAACGACCAATAGAGGTCATAGGTCAACGTCATGCCGCGGGCACCTTGGTCCGGATGTTGAGCTGACCGGCCAGTCCGGCAATGCGGTGCTTTTCGATCGCCTGATAGGCCGGCGACTGGACCATCGCCATCATCGCCGCGCGCGATGGATATTGCGCCAGCGCCACCATGTCCCAGAGTTCGTCACTCTCGCCCAGCATCAATTCCGTCACCGCGCCCGCAAAGACCGCGGCGCCGCCGACGGATTCGAGACACGCCCGCACCGCAGCACCATAGCGCGCATAGGCCTCGCGCCCGGAAAGTTCGGGCTCGCTGCCATCGGGATATTCGGCCTTGTCCTTGAACTTGAGCAGGTTGACCATGACGAACGGGCCATCCTCGGCACCGCTGAAAAAAGCGGCGATCTGCTCCGGCTTGGGGAAAACGGCGTTGGTAATGTTCATGGTCTGGCTCCGGTGTCAGCGCGGATGAATTCGTCGATCAGCGCGCAGAGCTCGTCCGGCGCATCTTCTTGCAAGAAATGCCCTGCGCCCGCGATGATGCGGTGCGGCTGCCCCCGCGCGCCCGGCACGCGATCGATAAAGGGCTTTTCCCCACCGCGCGTGATGGGGTCCTGATCGCTGAAGGCGGTCAGAACGGGCTTGTCGAAACCTTCCAGCACCGCCCAGGCCGCGCGATTCTCGGCTACCGAGGCATGGTCGGGCGTGATCGGCACGAGCGTCGGGAACTGCCGTGCGCCCTCCTTGTAGCTTTCGTCGGGAAAGGGCGCGTCATAGGCAGCGATTTCGGCCGGGGTGAGCTCGCGCGATGTGCCGCCATTGACGATCGCGCCGGCGGGAAATTGTGGCACATTCTGGCTGAAGTTCAGCCAGGCGTTGAACCCTTCCGAAAAGCCGGTGCCGACCGGCAATCCCGTGTTGGCAATCACCAGCCGCGCGAAGCGGTCGGGATAGGCCGCGACGAGACGCAGGCCGATCAACCCGCCCCAATCCTGGCAGAACAGCGTGATATGGCGCAGGTTGAGCGCCGCGAGCCATGCGCTCATCCAGGCGACGTGCCGCTCATAGCTGTAATCGGTTCGCGCCGCCGGCTTGTCCGATTTCCCGAAACCGACGAGATCGGGCGCAACGACGCGGTGGCCCTTGGCGACGAGCGCGGGGATGAACCTGCGATAGAGGTAGGACCAGCTCGGCTCGCCGTGCAACAGCAGCACCGGCGGCGCGTCGCGCAGCCCCTCATCGATATAGTGGATCCGCAGATCGGTGCCGTCGGCGTCGGTGACGGTGAGGTAATGCGGCGTGAAGGGATAATCATCCAGGCCGGCAAAGCGCTGCTCGGGCGTGCGCAAGACCTCCATTCGACTCCTTCCCGCGACATTTATTGGCACGCATAGTGCCATAATATCACGATGGCGTCAATGTCGCGTCGCTGCCGCCTGGTCACTGACCAGCCGCACCCCGATATGATCGGTGCCAAGCCCGCGCTCCTCGAACTGCCGCGCGGCCGGACGATAGCGCGCGCAATAATTGCCGGCACAGAGATAGGAACCGCCCTTGATCACGCGGTCCTCGCTACCGGGGCGCGCCCGCTCGCTGGTCCATTCCCAGACATTGCCGATCATGTCGTACAACCCGAAAGCGTTGGGCTTGAAGCAGCCCACGGGCGCGCGACCGCGATAACCGTCCAACCCCAGGTCGCGCACGGGAAACACGCCCTGATAATAATTGGCCTGCGGCACGCCATGTTCGTCGACCGGCTCGGGCAACGCCTTTTGCCCGGCAAGCGCGGCATATTCCCACTCGGCCTCGCTCGGCAGCCGCTTTCCCGCCCAGCGGGCATAGGCCTCCGCATCCTCATAAGCGAGCTGGACGACGGGTTCCTGGCCGTGACCCGCGATCGTCTCGCGCGGTCCCGAGGGATGTCGCCACTGCGCCCCGATCTTCCAGCGCCACCAACGCGGATCATCCCGGCTCGGCACCGCGAACACCGCCGAACCAGGCACGCGCATTTCCTCCGGCATCTCCGGCGTTACCGGGGGCGCACGCTCGGCCATTGTCCTGTAGCCCGTCGCCGCTACGAACCGCGCAAACTCGTCGTTGGTCAGTTCGTGCGTGTCGATCCAGAACGGCTTGACGGTCACCAGCCGCGGCGGGCCTTCCTCGGGATAATGCGGATCGTCGCCCATCGTGAAGCTGCCGCCGGGAAGATGCACCATCGGCGCGTCATGCAACGCGGCGCAGCGCGGACCGGCCGGCTGAGGAGCCTGTGCGGAACAGGCCGACAGGACGGCAGCGAGCATCAACGATCCCAGCCCACGGATGATCATGATGCCGCGCCTTTCCGCCGATCAGGCCCGTCAGCGAGCAGCGCCAGCATGTTTGTTCTCGCGTCGGCGACCGACCATCAGGCCGCGCTCCAGTCGGACACATAGGGCCGCATAATAGTCCGAAAGGAACTCGAAATCGCGACCATCGTCAGGCAGGCCGGCCTTGTTGCGGATCGACCAGGCGACCGTGGCGATGGCATCCTCGCGGCCGCCACGCAGCACATCTTCGAGCGTCTGCAATTCGTAGACGCCGTAAAGGTCGAGCGCGGCATCGGGAAATATCCGGCGCTGGCGCTCGACCGGCGCGACCAGATCCGCGCCAAGCTTGGTGACGCCGCTGCGCACCACCCAGGTACCGGCGATCATGTCGCCGATGCGCAGCCGGTCGCGATTGAACAGCGGAAAGAACAGGAAGATTCCGCTCCACGACAGCGCGAAGATCACCAGAAACGCATCGGCGACGCCTTCGACCGCTTGCGCGAACAGGAACGACAGCGGGAGGAATATCTCGATCTCGCGCATCGCATTGCGTGCGATCACCGCGCCACCGGTAAGGCGTGCGCCGTCGCGCGCAACGACGCGAAGCCCCATGGCCCGCTTGCCCGGTGTGGCGCCGCGGCCGCCCATTTCGAACAGCGTGAACCAGCCGTTGCGCAGCACGAAAAAGCCGAGCAGCCAGACGATCGCCAGCAGGCCCGATTGCGACGCAGCGAACAACATGATGATGATAATCGTCGCGACGACGAGAACCGCGATGATGATCATCGCGTCGATCATGAACGCCGCCGCGCGTGTACCGGCACTGCCCAATTCGAGTTGGAGATCGACGCCCTCCGGCGTGACGAAGCTGCGCCGCAACGACGCCGGGCCCTTCGGCTTGTCGCGGTTGCGCCTAAACCAGGCCATCGGATTTCCGTGGCAGATAGAAATAGACCAACCAGCCGGCCAGCATGGTCAGGCCGATCGCGTAGCGCGTCGCGGTGTCGTCGACCACCTGACGTCCGATCCCTTCCAGCATGCCGGCGACCATCAGCATCACAACCGCGCCCGCCATGACGGTCGCTGCCTGACGCCCCGCGCGGGTAGCCGAATCGCCGCGCGTCTCGCGCCCGGGAAAGGCGATCGCAGTGCCGATGCGCATCCCTGCGGCCCCCGACAGGATGATCGAGAAGATCTCGGTCGTGCCGTGGATCGTCAGCCAGCCGATGAATTCCCCGCCCAGCCCCTTGGCATCGAACACAGCGATCATCGCGCCCATCATCAGACCATTGTACAGGATCAGCAATACCGTCGGCACGGCGAAGGCGAAACCGAGCGCAAAGGCGAAGATCGCGATCTGCGCATTGTGGGTGAAGAGAAAGGCGGCAAACACCGCCAGCCCGTCTTCCTTGCCCTGGGGGTGGCCATGCATCGTCGCGCGCAGCGCCTCGACCGATGCCGATGGGTCGCGCCCCTGCGACATGCTTCCGGGGATGAGCGTATAATAGCTGCTCGGATCGTGCCGCACCATGAGATAGGCCGCCAGCGCACCCGCGAAGGTCAGCAGGAAGGCAACGAGCGTCTCCTTCCATAACGACTGAACCGCGACCGGCCAGCCGCGCGCAAAGAAGCCGCCGATCTGCCGCAGCGCCGAATTCTGTACACCGTAAATCTGGAAATAAGCCCGCGTGCAGAGCTGTTCGAGATAGCCGACCAGCGCACGATCGAGCGACGTCTGTCGCGCGACCGACAGCGACGACAGGGTCGTGCGATAGAGCAAGGGCAGCGCCAGCAGATCGTCGTCGCTGAGCGCGCCGATCGATCGCTTCTCCATCCGCGTGATCAGCCTGTCGAGGCGTCGCCACTCATCTTCATGCGCGGCGCGGAAGCGGCTGGCATTGACCAGCACCGGCTGCGCGTCGACGAACGGCGTGGCGGCGTTCACAACAGGTTCCTCCGCTTGAGGTCGACATAACCGGCAACCAGGGTCTCGCCGACCTTGTCATAGGCGCTTTCGATGACATGCACGCCGAGGTGCTGCAACCGCGCCAAAGCGAGCCGCCGGTCCCTGAGCAGCGCGGCGGCGGTGACGGCGCGGGTCACGTCGTCGGGCGTCTCGGGCATGCGGTCGGCGATTGCCTCGACCTCCTCGTCGCGCAGCACGACGACGAGCAGCAGATGCTTCTCGACGATCCGCGCCGCCGCACGGACCATGAAATCGGCCGAGGTCAGGTCGGTAAATTCGGTGAACAGCACGATCATCGAACGCCGGGTCAGCTTGGTGGCGAGCGTCGTCAGCGCGAAGGTATAATTGGTCTCCTCGGTCGAATAATCGATCGCCGCCGCCAGCCGCTGCAACTCGGCAAAGGCGGGCACGCCGGAAACCAGCCCCGAGGCAATGCGCGGCCGCGAATCGAACACGTTGAGCGCGACGCGATCACCCAGTTTGAGCGCCACCCAGGCCGTCAGCAGCACCGCCGAGACAGCACGATCGACCCGCGGCAAGCCGCCGACGGGCTCGGACATCTGCCGCCCGGCATCGACGGCGAAGACGATCTGGTTGTTGCGCTCGGTGCGATACTCCTTGGCGTGGAGCTTGAAATGGCGGGCCGACTGCTTCCAGTCGATCGCACGCCGGTCCATGCCCGAGCGAAATTCGACCAGCGCCTCGAAATCGGCGCCATCGCCGCGGTCAGCCTGCGCGATCAACCCGTTGACGGCGAAGCGCTGGAAAATCTGGGCACCGCGCTCGCGCACCGGGCGAACATCGGGCACGATCGCAAAGCTGCTGTCGATCTGCATGCGTTGCTGCTTCCACACCAGCCCGAGCGGCCCGCGCCAGCGCAGCCACACCGCCTCGAACCGCGCCAGGCCGCGCCGCAGCGCGACGAGCGGCATCAACGCAGCGCCCTCCCCGCCTTGCAGCGGGATCCACAACCGGCCGTCATCCTCGATCCCGAGCAGCGCATTGCCGGCGAGCGCAACTTGCGCCGCCTGCGGTGGGCCCGCGCCGCGCACGCGGACGGTGATCCTGGCATCGACCGTCGCGCCGACGCTGGCGCTGGGGATCGGCGACAGCACAGCCTCACCCTTGCGCGCGCCGCTCAGCGCATCGACGATCGTCAGCAGCAGCACCGCGACGGGCCAGGCGAGACCGGCATACCAGCGCGCCGGCAGCAACACGCCGATCAGCAAGGCGACGGGTGCCCCCGCCGCCGCCGCCAGCACTGCCGAGCGCGTCGGATAGATCAACGCGGCGCCTCGATCGTCTCGATGATCGACGCGACGACATCCTCGATCACGCGCCCGTCGATTTCGGCCGCCGGCGACAGGATCAGCCGGTGCCGTAGCAACGCCGGCGCCAGCGCCTTGACGTCGTCGGGGATGACGAAGTTGCGGCCGTCGATCGCCGCGCGTGCGCGCGCCGCGCCGGCGAGCATCGCGCCGGCACGCGGGGAAGCGCCGCTTTCGAGGTCGGCGACGTTGCGCGTGCCGCGGATCAGCGCCGCAATATAGTCGATCACCTCGTCAACCAGCGCGACCGAGGCAACGGCGTCGACCGCCTCGCCGATCGACACGGCATCGGCGCGTTTGCCGACGCCCCACTCCTCCGGCGACATCGCCGCCTGGCGCGCGCCGTGTGTGGCGATGATCTTGCGCTCCTCCTCGGCCGACGGATAATCGACATTGTGCTTGAAAAGGAAGCGGTCGAGCTGCGCCTCTGGCAGCGGATAGACACCCTGCTGCTCGATCGGGTTCTGCGTCGCCACCACCATGAAACGGTCGCCGAGCGGCAGGCTCTCGCCGTCGATCGTCACGGTCCGTTCCTGCATCGCCTCGAGCAACGCCGCCTGCGTTTTGGGCGGCGTGCGATTGATCTCGTCGGCCAGCAGCAAATCGGTGAAGATCGGGCCGCGCGTCAGCGAGAAGGTCGAGGTCTGGAAGTTGAACAGATTGGCACCGATGATGTCGCCCGGCATCAGGTCCGGCGTGAACTGGATGCGCCCGAACTTCAGCCCCACGGCGTGGGCGAAGCTATGGGCGATCAGCGTCTTGGCCGTGCCCGGCGGGCCTTCGAGCAGGATATGGCCACCCGCGAACAGCGCGACCAGCATCATCTCGACGGTTGCTTCCTGCCCGACGACCGCCTTGCCGACCTCATCGCGGATCGCATCCGCCAGCGCCTTGACCTCTTCGACCGTCACGCATTCTTCTCCCATTGCCAGCGATGCAGCGCCTGCGCCGCGTCGAGTACCTCGCGCCGATCGCGCGCATCTCGCGCGGCCCCGGCCAGATCCGTGAACTTCGCGCCCCGTCCAAGCCGGTCGAGATAGGCGTCGATCGCGCTGTCGCGCAGACGCGCCGGGACACCGAACACGATCGCCGCGCGCTCCCGCACGACATCGGCATAGCGACCACCCAGCGTCTTCTCGCGCCGCGCGCGCCGCACCAACGCCGCCGCATTGTCGATCAGCGCGGCCTTGCCGAAGGCGATGGCGCGCGGGCGGCGACGCGGCGCGCCGAACTGGCCGAACGCCTGCCAACCGGCGAGCAGCAGCGCCGCGACGATCGCCAGCGTCATTGGCAGGAAGGGCGGCTGGAACATCAGCTTGAGCGGGTTCGGTGCACGACCGAGTCCGTTCAGCGTCACGTCGAAGTCGATCTCGGTCGCATCGGCAGGGCTCATATAGTCGAGCAAGGCCAATGCCGCTCTTGCCTGACCGGCGTCGGCCAATCCGCGATTGTTGAGCAGATCGGGATCAGCGAGAAAATAAAGTTGACCGATCCGTCCGAACACCACGCCGCCCTGTTCATCGGTGATGATCGGAATCACCCCGGCGCCGGTCAGCGTTTGCAGCGGTTGCGGCGCCTTGAAAGCCAGGTCGGGTCCGCCCTCTGTGGTCACATGGAGCGCCACGCCACCGCTGCGGCGCTGCGTGAAGGTGAGTTTGGTGTCTGGCGCCAGCACACCCTCGGGTTCGGACGGCGGATCCAGCCCGATATAGCGTACCCAGCCGGGGTGCGCCGGGTCCTGTATCGTCAACCATTTGGGAAAGACGATGAGCGTCGGCTTGCCCTTGCGCGTGGCCAGCACGTCGCCCATCGGCGTCGAGGCAAATTCGGGTGTCAGCACGACGAGCGCGTCGCCACTCAGGCGCTTGTCGTCGCGAATGACGGTCGGGTTGCGCCCGGTATCCTGTGCCAGCCGAACGATCCCGCTAAACCCGATCGCCGCGTTGGACAGCGCATGGCCGCGAGCATCGTTGCCCGAGCGGAAATCGGGCGCATAGGCGCCCAGCAGGAGCGTCGCGGCGAAACCGAGAATGCCGATCGCCAGCATGATCGCGACCGTACGCGCCCGGAACGCGCCCGCGCCGCTGGACGTGCCGCTGACGACGAGGTCGCTCATGCGCGCCACGTCCGCGGCAGCGCGAAATCGGCATAGGCGGCGCGCGCGCCGGTCCAGTCCTCGACACTGACCGGCCGGCCACCGAACAGGCTGCGCTCGACCAGCCGCGCGATCCGCGCGAACAGATCGCGCGCCGGTGCCGGCACGGCATCCGCGGCGGCCAGTTCGCGGCTCGTCAGAGCCGGCCGAACGAGGCGCGGACGACGGCGTGCGATATCCTCGATCGAACGGAACAGCAGATGATGTACCGCTTCGGCGTAGCGCCCGTCGGCGGCGAGCAGATCGGCTTCCTCGAGCCAGGCGCGCACCGGTGCCGCATCGGGCGCCCAGGCTTCTTCTTCCGGCTCGGCCGACGCCGCCACGACACGGCGCCGCCGCGGCAGGCGCCATTGTCCTTCGCGCAGGCGCACGACGATGACCCACAACAGGGTCGCCGCGAGGATCGCGAGCAAAGCCCATAGCAACGCCCGCGCGACGGGTGCGTCAGGCATGAAGCTGGCGATCCAGCTGAAAAACCGACCGATCGGCCCATAAGCGAGCCAATGGAAGAAGCTTTCGAGCCAGGCCGGCGGCGGCGCGGGCGGCTTTACCGGTTGCATGGTGAACTGAATCGACGGGTCCGCCCGAAGCGCACGATGCGCCGCAGCGAAACGATCGGCGGCGATGGCCGCCTGATGCTCAGTTTCCCCGCTCACTCATGCCCCCGGTGACGCAAGCTGTCCCGATCGCAAGGGTTTAGAGCATGTCGTGAAACGCGCAACGGCAATTTGCGCCGCACGCCTCGACATGCTGATAAACGTCGTCAACCGATGCTAGGCAGTCAGGCATGCATTTCGACCTCATCCAATCGCTCAGCCTCGCCGGCTCCACCGCCAAACCCAACGATGACCGAGCAGGAGAAAACAACCGGCTGGGCTGGGTAATCGACGGTGCCACCGACCTCGGGCCAGCCGGGCTGATGGGCGGGCGCGGCGGGGCCGCATGGCTCGCGCGCGAAGCGCACGCGGCGTTCACGGCGGCACCCGACGCGCCGATCGAATCGATCTGCGTGGGCGTCGCGGATCACCTCGCCCGCGCCTATGCCAGCGCCCGGACCCGCGACCCGCTCGGCCGCTGGGAGCTGCCGATCGCCGCCTTTCTCGCCGCGCGGCTCGCCGATAGCGCGCTCGAATGCGCATGGCTCGGGGACTGTATCGGGCTGCTTCGCCATGGCGCCACGGTCACGCGGCTCGGCCCGGTGGTCGAGACACGCGACGCCGAGGCCGAGCGTGCCGCTGGCCTGGCGGAGCACGGACTGGGCGATGTCAAACGGAGCGCGCCCATCATCGAAAGTCTGCGCGCCTCACGCAGCCGGCCGGGGCTCGCGGTGCTGGGCGTCGAGCCGGAGGCAATGCAACAGCTGAAGACGTGTCGCCAGCCATGCGCGCCCGGCGACGAGCTATTGCTGATGAGCGACGGATTCTCGGCGCTGATCGATGCCTATGGAGCCTATGACGCGACCACATTGTTCGACACGCTCGAGGTCGAGGGGCTGGCCGGTCTCGGTCAAAAGCTTCGCGCGATCGAGGCCGCGGATTCGACCTGCACCCGCTTTCCGCGTTTCAAGACCTGCGACGACGCGACGGCATTGTGGCTGCGCGTCGCGGCGTAATCCCGGCACAGGATCATCGAATGGCCTGCGCCCTTCGCTGACGATGCCGGGCGATCAGCCGGCCTTTACATCGCGGCCGGCGCTGTCGAGAAAGGCGCCCTTCCCGCCGCCCTGACGAAGGTCCCTGCCTGATGCCGCTCTATGCCCTCGACGGAAAGCAACCCACCCTCGCCGCCGGCGCATGGGTCGCGCCCAGCGCCGACCTGATCGGTGACGTCCAGCTTGGCGAAGACGCCAGCGTCTGGTTCGGCGCGGTGATTCGCGGCGACAACACGCCGATCATCGTCGGGCCGCGCAGCAACATCCAGGAAGGGGCGATGGGGCACAGCGACGCCGGCACACCGCTGACGATCGGCGCGGACTGCACGATCGGCCATCACGCCGTCCTGCACGGCTGCACGATCGAGGACCGTGTGCTGATCGGCATGGGCGCGATCGTCCTCAACCGCGCGGTGATCGGTGCAGGATCGATCGTCGGCGCCGGCGCGCTGGTGACCGAGGGCAAGACCTTCCCGCCGGGCAGCCTGATCGTCGGGAGCCCGGCGCGCGCGGTGCGGACGCTCGACGACAACGCCGCCGCGATGCTGCTGATGTCGGCGGCGCATTATGTCGAAAAGGCGCACGCTTGCGCGACGGGGCTGACGCGGGTCGGCTGACCGCCCGTCCAACATTTTCACCTGCTCCGCCTGCAAAAACAGGTGCGACTTTTTTTGCCCGGTCGAGAAGCGATCAGATTTCGTCCTTGCCCGTGCGATATCAGTGATTTGGTACAGTTACCCCAATCCAACATAACAGGTGCGGAGCAGGTCGGCCGGCACCTGCCGAGCAGGAGCGAGCAGGTCAGCGAGCAGGCGCGGGATTTTCCTACAATCGACGATGCGAAAGAGCGATCGCGGGCACGCCGATGCGCGCCCGCGAGCTCGATCCTGCGCCACACGGCGCTACGATTGAATCAGGGCAATCAGCCCGCGCCGCCGCCCAGCCAGCTCGAAACCGCCGGCTTCAGTCGCTCTGCCGCCTGACGCCGCGTCTCAATCAGCGCCAGCGTCCGCTTCGCCCCGCCACGCGATGCCTCGGGCAGGTTCTTTTCGGCGAACGCCGTCACCTTGGCCGGCATCGCCGGATCGTTCGACCCGGCTGCCAGCCCAACGACGAACCCGGCGCGGGTGCTCGTCTCGAGGAAGCCGTTGACGAGATCCAGATTGGCAACCGCGAAGTCGAACGCCATGTCGGGATGCCGCGACGCGATGGTGGCAAGCAGGCTGGCCTTTTGCGGCGTGGTCAGCTCATCGCCATGCAACAGACCGAGTGCGCGCGTGGCCAGCGCGTCATCCTTGGCCGATCCGAGGAGCCGGACATAGCCGTTGCGCGCCACCGGGTTCTTCTCGGCCCGGGTGATCGCCAGCAGGGTTTCCCATTCCGCCGGCGTGGCGTTGCGCGCGAAGGTACCGAGGATCGGGCTGCGGATCGCTGGCGGGATCGCGTTCGGATCCTGCTGCAACCGGGAAACATAGTCGCGCGCCTTGGCCATCACGTCAGTGTCACCCGTCGCACCGAGCGAGGCGATCAGCGTTTCGCGCAAATTGGTGACCAGTGGCGACTCGCCCGGCTGCGCGGTGAACCCGACGCGCGCCATCACCGGTGCGAGCGTGGCACGCACCCTGGCGCGTAGCGGCTGCTCGAGCGGCGTGCCGCTGTAGAGGCCGATCATGCCGTTCAGGTCGCCCGCGGTCGAAGACCAGAGCAAGGCATTGCCGTCGACCGGCACCGCGGCCTGCAGCGCGAAATAGCGATCGAGGCTCTGATCGCCACTCATCGCCAGCGCGAAATCGTCGCCCAACGTGCCGAGCTGATCGGTCAGGTCGAGTTTCGCGAAATCCCGCACCAGCGCGGTATGGCTGGCATCGTCATACATCACGCGGACATAGCTTTGCTTGCCCTGGTTCAGGACCAGCGTGCCGCAACCCTTGACCGCCACCGTGGCGGGTGCCGCACCCGAGACGATCGCGCTGGTCACCGGACCACCGACGACGCCGAGCGTCATCGGCACGTGCCAGGTCTGTGGCTTCTTCGACACCGCGTCGAGACCGAAGCGCCCCTGCGTCAGCACCGCATTGGTCACGCCATTTTCGCAGCGCGCGCCGGTCAAGGTCACCAGCGGCACGCCACCCTGCAAGGTGAAGTCGTGTGCGACCTGCGCCACCGGCTTACCGGCAGCGGCCGCCAGCTCGTCCCACAGTTGGTCGGTGTCGGTGTTGCCGTGATTATATTTCGCCATGTAGCTGCGGATGCCGGTGCGGAACACGTCGGGGCCGAGCGTCGCTTCCATCATGCCGATCACCGCCTGGCCCTTCTGGTAGGTGATGCCGTCGAACGCTTCGCCCAGCTGGTCGACGGTTTCGACATGGCGGATGATCGGATGTGTCGCTGCCGTCGCGTCAAAGCCGAGCGCGCCCTCGCGGTCCTGCGATACGGCGGTCGCGCGCGCGTTCCAGCTCGGGTTGAGGTCGCTGCTGGTCTTGTTCTCCATCCACGAGGCAAAACCCTCGTTGAGCCACAGATCGTCCCACCAGCGCATCGTCACGAGGTCGCCAAACCATTGGTGCGCCATCTCGTGCGCGACGACGATGAAGATGCGCTCCCGGCCGCTCTGCGTCGCGCGCTTGGGGTCGAACAGCACCTCGGGCTCGAAATAGAAGATCGCGCCCCAATTCTCCATCGCGCCGAAAAACTGGCTCGACCCCGGCGCCGCGATCATATCGAGCTTGGGCAGCGGATAGGGCTGGCCGAAATAGTCGTTGTAATAAGCGAGCAGCTTCTTCGCCTGGCCCAGCGCATAATCGCCCTGGTCGACCACGCCGCGCCGGGTGATGATGCCGATCTCGGTCTTGCCGGCCATCACCGTCTTGCGCTCGACATCGCCCATGCCGAGAAACAGCAGATAGCTCGACATCACTGGCGACTGCGCGAAGCGATAGAGCTTACTGCCGTCCTTCTGCCTGGTCACCATCGTGGCGGGCATGTTGGAAAACGCCGTCTGATTGCCCGGCGCGACCGCGCTGAGCGTGAACTTCGCCTTGAACGCCGGCTCGTCCCACATCGGCGCGAAGCGCCGCGCATCGGGCGCCTCGAACTGCGTCGCGAGCATCCGCGCCGCCGATCCGTCGACATTGGTGTAATCGATGGCGAAGAAGCCCGCGGCCGACTTGTTGATCTTGCCGTCCCACGCCAGCGCCAGCTTGTGCGTCCCGGCTGCCGCTGCCTTGGGCAAAGTCACAGTCAGCAGCTGGTCGGCCCCGTTCACCGCGAAGGGCACGACTGCGCCGTCGAACGTGACCCGCGAGATCCTGAGCTCGGCCGCGTTGAGCTGGATCGTCGCGGTCGGCTTCTTCACAGCGATCGTCACCGTTTCATGGCCGCTGAAGGTCATCGCCTTGGCGTCGGGTGTGACGGTGATGTCGTAGCTGAGCGGTGCGACATCGGTCGGCAGCCGGCCTTGTGCGGCGAGTGCGGGCGCGGAAACGGTCATCAGCAGCAACGAGGCGTACGCGAACTTCATGGGGAGCTACTCCGGGGGGTGAGTGTGTTAGCGCCATAAGGCATCCGCGCGGCAAGGCAAACCGGACCCCGATCCGCACGCTGGACAGCCATTTCGGTTGCGCTATGAAACTCGCATGACGCTTCCCGCCCTGTTCGATCGCCTGCGCCTGCCCATCATCGGGTCGCCGCTGTTCATCATCTCCGGCCCCGAACTGGTCATCGCCCAGTGCAAGGCCGGAATCGTCGGGTCGTTCCCGGCGCTCAACGCCCGGCCCCAGGCGCTGCTCGACGAGTGGCTGCACCGGATCACCGAAGAGCTGGCGGCACATAATCGCGACAATCCCGACCGCCCGGCTGCGCCCTTCGCGGTCAACCAGATCGTCCACAAGTCGAACGACCGGCTCGAGGCCGATCTCGCCACCTGCGCCAAATGGCAGGTGCCGATCGTCATCACCTCGCTCGGCGCGCGCGAAGACCTCAATACGGCAGTTCACGCCTGGGGCGGCATCACGCTTCACGACATCATCGACGACCGCTTCGCGCGCAAGGCAATCGAAAAGGGCGCCGACGGCCTGATCGCGGTTGCTGCCGGTGCCGGCGGCCATGCCGGGCGGCTCTCACCCTTCGCCATCGTCCAGGAAATCCGCCAGTGGTTCGACGGGCCGCTCGCCCTGTCGGGTTCGATCGCGACGGGTGGCGCCGTGCTTGCCGCCCAGGCGATGGGCGCCGATCTCGGTTATATCGGCTCGCCCTTCATCGCCACCAAGGAAGCCAATGCGCCCGAGGCGTACAAGGACGGGATCGTCGCCGGCAAAGCGGCCGACATCGTCTATTCCAATCTCTTCACCGGCGTACACGGCAATTATCTGCGCCAGTCGATCGTCGACTCCGGCCTCGACCCCGACAATCTCCCCGAGGGCGATCTCAAGACGATGGATTTCGGCGGCGGCAACAGCGCGAAGCCCAAGGCGTGGCGCGATATCTGGGGCTCGGGCCAGGGTATCGGCGTGGTCGACAAGGTCGAGTCGGTCGCGGACCGCGTCGATCGGCTCGAGGGCGAATATCTCGCCGCGCGCGCGCGCCTGAAGCTCTGACACGAAAACGGCGAGCGGGACATGCCCGCTCGCCGCTCCCTTGCCGCTACAGCCCCCCGCAGCGGCTCCCCCAAGCGCGAAAAACCTAGAAAGCCATGGCCAGCCGGTCGAACATCGAGCGCGCCGGGCTCGGCGCGGCCATCTCGCTCGCCTGCGCGTCGTCCAGCCGCGCGACGCGACGATAAAGCTCGGCGCTCGCCGCGATCAGGCTGCGCGCCACCGCGGGCATCGCCCGCGTCGCGTCCTCATCGCTGATCGGCGCCGGTCCCAGACGTCGCGAAGGATCGAGCGCATCGCGCGGGGTCATTTCGCCGGCATCGACCGCGCGCTGCGTCAACAGCCACGCGATGATGTGCATCAGCCGAGTCGTGACCTTGAGCGATTCGCACGAGAAGGACACCCGCGCCATTGGATCGAGCGCCTCGCGATCGGCCCGGCCACCCTCGTCGAAATAGGCGCGCGCCTCGTCGGCCAGCACCATGGCGTCGATATACAAGGTGTCGATCAGGCGACGATGAAGTCGCGATTCGGAAAGGGGGCCGTCCATCCCGGAAAGGTCTGACATAAACAGGACGTTAACGACATAGCGCTTGCGCGGCATCGAAACCGGCCGGCCGTCCCAAAGCGGATCAGGCGATGATGTCCGGGATCAGTTGATCTTCCAGCAGCGCAATCTCGTCGCGCAGCCTCAGCTTGCGCTTCTTCAGGCGGGCCAGCTGCAACTGGTCGGTCGATCCCGTCTCGAACAGGGCGCCGATCGCGGAATCGAGGTCGCGATGCTCGATCCGTAACATTTCCAGACGCTTGGCGATCAGTGTCTCGTCCATCGAATCCCCGTGCGATGCGACTTGCTTCGATCGTGCTTGGCCGCCTCGCCCTGCAAAAACAAGCCGTCGCGAAAATTGCCTCGTTACGTCGCGAACCTCGTCGATTCGGGGAGACATTTAACTGTCATCATGTTCTACTTTGCTCCCCCCGACCAGCAATGCAGGAGAATGCATCCATGCAGACCGCGCACTACTCGGCTCTCGAAGCCAAGCACGCCGTCCTGGACCGACAGATCGCCGACGAAACGCATCGGCCGATGCCGGACCCCGCGACACTCGCGGCGCTGAAGAAGCAGAAATTGCGAATCAAGGAAGAGATGGCCGGCCTGTAAGCCGCCCGACGCGGTCTCGGCGCCGGCTCGACCGGGCGCCGGGATCAGCGACGCGGCATGATCGGCTTGACGTAGACGGGGGTCTTCGCGCCCATGCCGACCGGTTTGCGTGCCAGCATCGGGTCGATCTGACGGTCGAAGGCAACGCCGATCCGCCCGGCCGCCGACCATGCGACTTGGCCGGTGATCCAGCCGATGCCGCGAACCTCGAACTCGATCGCCATACCCTGCTGCAGGATTTCCGAATAATCCGCCATCAGCCCGCCAGGCGACAGGTTGCGCACGCGGATCTGCTGCACGTCCCGTGAGCCGGGCACGCGCATGTCGGCCATCAGGAAAAGGCTGTCGCGCGATTCCTGACGATTGCTGGCGGGATCGTCGTTGGCGACGCCGCTGAAAGGGTCATTCGAATATTGGTCCATGGTCCGATCTGCATCGACCTCCGTGGCATGATGATTAGCCGGGAAATCGTATCGAACTGCTTAAGGACCATGCCGACGACCCATCGCGGCACGACAAAAATCAGTCCTCGCGCGAGACCTTTTCGTTGCGCTCGTGCCGCTCCTGCGCCTCGACCGTCATCGTCGCGATCGGCCGTGCCTCGAGCCGCGCCAGCGAGATCGGCTCGCCGGTCACCTCGCAATAGCCATACTCGCCCTCCTCGATGCGGCGAAGCGCCGCGTCGATCTTGGAGATCAGCTTGCGCTGGCGATCACGCGTGCGCAGTTCGATCGACCAGTCGGTCTCGCTCGATGCGCGATCGGTCAGATCCGCCTCGCGCAAGGAATCGACCTGCAGTTGCGACAGCGTGCCCTGCGCCTCGCGCAGGATCGCGTCTTTCCACGCCAACAGCTTGTCGCGAAAATATGCCAGCTGACGCGCGTTCATGAAAGGCTCGTCGACACCGGGTCGATAGCCGTCACCGCCCCCGGCGGGCGGAATGAAATTTGCGGATTCGTCGAAGTGATTCAAAGCCGTCGCCATCCCCACTCTCCCTCGGTCGCGGCAGCACCATGTAGATATCTTGCCACCGACCCCATGCGCCGGCCCTATAGCCATGCCGTCCGCGCACCACAAGCAAGAGAGCAAGCATTTGCTGTCACTTAATTTGTTCAAAGGCGTGCCATCCGGCGTTGCTCCACACCCAATCTCGCGATCGATGATGTTCGCCAAGCCATGATCACGCGCCGCCTGTTAACCAATATACCGTACCATCACGAAACATTAACCATGAAAAGCACGGCGGCACGCGACAAATACGCCGTAAGCATCACTTTCATTTGGTTAATGATGTTGCGCTTAACGCTTTATTTTGCAGTTTGGCGTGATAGCGGCTTAACGGCGGCTACGGGTTTACCTCCGGCCACAGTAATAGAGCCGGTAGCGAAAGAGCGACGTCATGTCAGTGCGGATGGCCATTGCTAAACTATGCGCTTGCGCATGCGGGGGCGCGCTCGTCGGCGGCGGGGCGGTTCATGTCGCAGAGGGCGCACAAACCCGCCATTATAACCGGGTCGTCAAGCGGGTCGTTCGGCACACCACGTCGGTGGCGAGCACCGGCGGCTCCCGCGTCCGCCGAGTCGTGACGCAGACCCGCGCGGTCTGCCCGCCGGCCGTCGTGACGGTAACCAGCCAGGGCGCACCGATTCCCCTGCCCCCGTCCTATGCCCAATCCGGCGCACCGTTCGTTTCCGGCGGCGGTGGCGGTGGTGGCGCCGCCGCAGTGGTTGGCGGCAGCGGCGGGTTCAGCGGCGGCGGATTTTTCGCCGGTGGCTTCTTCGGCGGCGGGTCGAGCGGCGGGAGCGGTGGCATTGTCATCTCCTCGACCTCAAGCAGCACCGGTTCCAGCGGGACGTCCAGCGGTACGTCGAGCGGATCGAGCGGCACCGTGATCAACATTTCGTCGACGTCGAGCAGCGGCGGTTCGGGCGGCTCGTCCAGTTCGACCAGCACCGGCGGGTCGTCGACGAGTACGGGTGGCTCCTCCACATCGACCAGCACCGGCGGCTCATCCACCGGCGGCTCGTCGACCTCGTCGAGCACCGGCGGTTTCTCGTCCGGCAGCACTTCCTCGACCTCCAGCGGCAACGTCTCCTCCGCGAGCGGCGGAAGTTCGGGCAATGTCTCCTCGGCGTCGAGCGGTAACGTCTCCTCGGCCTCGTCGTCGTCGTCGAGCGGCAACGTCTCGTCGTCTTCCTCATCGAGCGGCAACGTTTCCACCTCCTCGTCGACCTCGTCCTCCTCATCGTCGAGCGGCAATGTCGCCTCGTCCACGTCGAGTTCTTCGAACGGCTCGTCGAGCAGCAATTCGTCGGCAAGCTCGTCCAACGGTTCGAGCAGCTACGGGTCGAGCAGCCATGGCTGGAGCAGCAATGGCGGCTGGAGTTCCAATGGCGGCTCGAACGGCGGGCACGGATCGAGCGGCAGCACCGGGTCGACCGGCGGCCCGCCCGCCCCCGTCCCGGCACCGCCGATGGTCCTGCTGTTCGGCGCGGCTGCAGCGGCACTCGTCGCGCGCAAGCGCTTCGCCAAGCCGACTCGCATTACCGCCTGACGCGTCAGGCGGCGAGCAGCGCCGCCTCGATATCCGCAATCGTATGGCCGGTGAGATCCTTGTGGAGCTCGCCGGTCAATTTGTCGCTTACCGACGCGTGGTAATGCTTGCGGAGTTCGCCCAGCGTGTGCGGCGGCGCGATGACGATCAGCGACTCGAACGAGCCCGCAAGCGCGCGTCGCTTGAGCAGGTCGGCGGCGGCGGCGGCAAAGCGATCCTCCGCCAATTGGTGAAAATCGGCCTCGGAAAACGAATTCTGCCCCGCGCTGCCCCGCGCGCCGGCACGGCCCGCGGCATCGCTCTTCTGGTCGCGATCGTCGGGATTGCGCTGTTCCTCGGCATGTTCGACGACGAGATGCGGATGGGTCGAATCGCCTTCGTTACGCAGAAACAACATCTTGCGACCATCGGCGACGAGCACGCATACATTATGGCTTAGTTGCATTGGGACGGTCCTCTCGAAAACCCTGCACTCAACGCATGGTGGCAGCCACGGGTTGCGTAGCGCCAGACCGGCCGCCATAGCGCCGCACATGCACGACATACGCCTGATCCGCGAAAATCCCGAGGCCTTCGACGCCGGGCTTGCTCGTCGCGGCCTCGCGCCCTCGGCCGCGACCCTGCTGGCGCTCGATGAGAAGCGCCGCGCGCTGATCACCCGGGCACAGACCGGACAGGCGCGCCGCAACGAAGCGTCGAAGGCGATCGGCGCGGCCAAGGCGGCGAAGGACGAGGCAACCGCCGCCGCGCTGATGGCCGAGGTCGCCGAACTCAAACTCACCATGCCGGCGATCGAGGCCGAGGAAGCCGCGCTGGGCGAGGAACTCAACGGCCTGCTCGCCGCGATCCCCAACCTGCCGCTCGCCGATGTCCCCGAGGGCCTCGACGAAGACGGCAATGTCCTCGTCCATACACGCGGCACACTCCCCGAATTCGCCTTCGCGCCGCGCGAGCATGACGCGATCGGCCCCGCGCTGGGCCTCGATTTCGAGACCGGCGCAATGCTCGCCGGCACGCGCTTCACGCTGCTGCGCGGCCCGCTGGCGCGGCTCTATCGCGCGCTCGGCCAGTATATGCTGACCGTGCTCGCGCGCGATTATGGCTATGAACAGGTCGTCCCGCCGCTGATGGTCCGCGACGAGATCATGTTCGGCACCGGCCAGCTGCCCAAATTCGCCGAGGATTCGTTCCGCACCACCGACGGTCGCTGGCTGATCCCGACCGCCGAGGTCAGTCTGACCAACATCGTGCGCGAGCAGATCCTGCCTGAAGGCGAACTCCCCATGCGCTTCGCCGCGCTGACGCCGTGCTTCCGCTCCGAGGCGGGTTCGGCCGGTCGCGACACGCGCGGTTTCATCCGCCAGCACCAGTTCGACAAATGCGAGATGGTCTCGATCGTCACGCCCGACCAGTCCGAGGCCGAGCATGAGCGCATGACCGGCGCGGCCGAAGCACTGCTCACCCAACTCGGCCTGCCCTTCCGCCGCATGAAGCTGTGCAGCGGCGACATGGGTTTCTCGGCTGCGCGCACCTATGATCTCGAGGTGTGGCTGCCCGGCCAGGGCCGCTATCGCGAAATCTCCAGCTGTTCGACCTGCACCGACTTCCAGGCGCGTCGCATGAATGCGCGCTATCGCCCTGAAGGCGAAAAGAATACGCGCTTCGTCCACACGCTCAACGGCTCGGGGCTGGCGGTCGGTCGCACGCTCGTCGCGGTGATCGAGAATTACCAGAATGAGGACGGTTCGATCACCGTGCCCGAGGCCTTCGTGCCCTTCATGCACGGCGTGACGCGCCTCGAACCGACTCGCTGATGCGCATCCTGCTGACCAATGACGATGGCTATCACGCCCCCGGGCTGAAAGTGCTCGAGGAGATCGCGGCCACTTTGTCCGACGATGTCTGGGTCGTCGCCCCGTCGGAAGAACAGTCCGGCGCCGGCCACTCGCTGACGCTCAGCCGCCCGGTGCGCGTGCGCCGGCACGGCGACAAGCGCTACGCCGTTTCCGGCACGCCGACCGATGCCGTGATGATGGCGCTGGCACGGCTGATGAAGGACACGCCGCCCGACCTGATCCTGTCGGGCGTCAATCGCGGCGCCAACCTTGCCGAGGACGTGACCTATTCGGGCACCGTCTCGGCAGCGATGGAGGGCGCGCTCGCCGGCGTGCGCTCGATCGCGCTGAGTCAGGTCTATGCCCGTGAAGGCATGGGCGATGCCGTCCCCTTCGCCGCCGCGCGCGCCTGGGGCGAGCGCGTGCTGCGCCCGATCCTCGCCACGCCCTATGAGCGCGGCACGCTGATCAACGTCAATTTCCCTGCCGTGCCCGATGACGCCGTCAAGGGCATCCGCGTCGTCGGCCAGGGCATGCGCGACTATGGCCGGCTGCAGATCGTCACCAATCGCGATCCGCGCGGTTACGAATATCACTGGTTCGCGCTGGGTCCGCTGGTGCATACCCCGGCCCACGCCACCGACCTCGAAGCCGTCGCCGACGGTTACGTCGCGGTGACGCCGCTGCATCTCGACCTGACACATCGCGACTCGCTCGCTATGCTCGACGCCGCGTATCGCTGACGGGAGGGGAAGATGCGACGCCTGTGCCTGCGGCCAAGCGCCGCGCTGATCGTCGCACTGCTCGCCGGAGGCTGCATTCCGCAGAATTCGCGTCCCGAGCCCTATTATCCGCAAGACAACCCGGCGCGCGATGACTCGTCGCAGGACCGTTACGAGCCCCGCCGCATCGACGAGGATGTCCGCACCGTGCCCGCCGCGCCGCCGCCGGCGTGGCAATCGCGTGCCGTAACCCCCGATGCGCGCGTCATCGCCGACTCGACCTATGTCGTGCGCCCCGGCGACACGCTGCGCCATGTCGCCGACATCACCGGCTCGGGCTCGGAGGCGATCGCCCGCGCCAATAACCTCATGCAGCCGTTCACGATCCGCGCCGGCGAACGCCTCGCGATTCCCGGCGGGCGCTATCACCTCGTTCGCGCCGGCGAGACGGGCATCGCCATCGCGCGCGCCTATGGCGTCGACTGGGGCAGGATCATCGCCGCCAACGAGCTAAGCGCGCCCTATGTGCTGCGCGTCGGCATGCGCGTGCTGATCCCCGGCGGCGCTGCTGCCAGCGGCACCGCCACCGCCGCCGAGCGCGCCGCCGCCTTCCGCCTCGACATCGACGACATCGTCACCGGCAGCCAGCCCGCGATCGCCGAGCACCAGCGCCCCGCCCGCCCCGCCCAGACCGCCAGCCAGCCCGTCTCGGCCTTCACCCCGGTCCAGGAGCCATCGAGCCTGCGCGGCGGTTTCGCCTGGCCGGTGCGCGGCCGCATCGTAGCGCGTTTCGGCCCCGGTGCGAGCGGCGAACGCTACAACGGCATCAAGATCGCGGTCCCCACCGGCACCCCGATCACCGCCGCCGCTGACGGCGTCGTCGCCTATGCCGGCAGCGAAATCTCCAATCTCGGCGGGCTCGTCATCATCAAGCATGGCGATGGCTGGACCAGCGTCTACGGCCATGCCAGCCAGCTGCTCGTCCAGCGCGGCCAGGCGGTCAAGCGCGGTCAGAAGATCGCGCTGTCGGGCGATTCGGGTTTCGCCGACCGCCCCGAGGTGCATTTCGAACTGCGCAAGGGACGACTGCCGGTCGATCCGCTGGTAGAGCTGCCGCGCTGAGGTAGCGCCGTCGCGCATCTCCGTGCTAAGCGCCCGCGCGCTATGACCGAACATAAATCCGACCTGCTCCGCCTGCTCAACAGCCGCGGCTACATCCACCAGCTGACCGACGCGGCCGGCCTCGACGCGCTCGCCGGCAAGCAGGTCATCCCAGCCTATATCGGTTTCGACCCGACCGCGCCGTCGCTGCATGTCGGCAGCCTCGTGCAGATCATGCTGCTGCGTCGGCTGCAACAGGCCGGCCACAAGCCGATCGTGCTGATGGGCGGCGGGACCGGCAAGATCGGCGATCCGAGCTTCAAGGACGAGGCGCGTAAGCTGCTCGACCATGATGGGCTCGCCACCAACGTCGCCTCGATCCGCCGCATCTTCGAACGCTTCCTCACCTTCGGCGATGGCCCGAGCGACGCGATGATGGTCGACAATGCCGAGTGGCTCGACGCGCTCGAATATATCCCCTTCCTGCGCGAGGTCGGCCAGCATTTCTCGGTCAACCGCATGCTCAGCTTCGACTCGGTCAAACTGCGGCTCGATCGTGAGCAGTCGCTCAGCTTCCTCGAATTCAACTACATGATCCTCCAGGCCTATGATTTCCTGGAGCTGTCGCGCCGCGCCGGCTGTCGGTTGCAGATGGGCGGGTCGGACCAATGGGGCAATATCGTCAACGGCATCGAGCTGGCGCGGCGGATGGATTCGACCGAGGTCTACGGGATCACCACGCCGCTGATCACCACGGCCGACGGCGGCAAGATGGGCAAGACCATGGCCGGCGCGGTGTGGCTCCACGAGGACCAGCTGCCGCATTTCGATTACTGGCAATTCTGGCGCAACACCGACGATCGCGACGTCGGCCGTTTCCTGCGCCTGTTCACCGATTTGCCGCTCGACGAGATCGCCCGGCTCGAGGCGCTCGAAGGCGCGGAAATCAACGAGGCCAAGAAGGTCCTCGCCAATGCCGCGACCGCGATGTGCCGTGGCGACGCAGCGGCAAGCGAGGCAGCGGAGACCGCGCGCCGCACCTTTGAGGAAGGCGCTGCCGGCGGCAGCCTGCCGACATTGGCGGTCGACGGCAGTATCGCCATCGTCGATGCGCTGGTCGGGCTCGGGCTGGTCGCCTCGAAGGGCGAGGCGCGCCGGCTGATCAAGGGCGGCGGCGCGCGCATCGGCGCGGAGAAGGTCACCGACGAGGCGCTGGTCATCACGGTCGGCGACCACCCGATCAGCGTTGCCGCCGGCAAGAAGCATCACGGCCTGCTGGTACGCGGCTGAATTATCTGACTCCCTTGGGAAAACCCAGCGCGGCAAGCACTTCTTAACGAGCTTTGTTGCGATCCGCTTTACATCCGCCGCGTAGCTTGGAGTACGCCAGTGAAGGGGCGACACCATGGGTTTGGCACAGGCGGCGATTACCGAAAACCGCGCGATTCCGCGCGACGAAGTCCACTACCGCGCCCGCGCCGCCGGGCCTGACATGCGGCCCGTGACGTTGCTCGTCGTCAACATGTCGGCGCTCGGTTTGATGGCGCGCTGCGAGGTGGAGTTCGCGGTCGGCGAGCGCCTGCGCGTGTCGTTGCCGGTGGTCGGCACGGTCGTCGCCGAGGTGCGTTGGTGGCTCGGCGGCCGCATGGGCTGCGAGCTGGAGCGCCCGATCCCGCTCGCCGCCTATTACGAACTGCTCGCTGCGCTGCTCAAGGTGCGCTGAGCAGCCGGGGTCTTCGGGAGACTCGACGACCCGGCTGCGTCACCTTCGTACCATTAGCAGGCCGGGTTGCAGGAATTGATCCTGCCTCTGTCCATCAATTGGTACGCATCGGCTTGGACAGCTTCATCTTCGCTTGGGGAATGCCGGCCTTCCCACTGGGCGCGTGTCTTGCAGATCTTGATGTATCGCGCGTAGCTCCCAGTAACGGCCTCCTTCTTGCAGACGATATCCTTCGGGTCGCGCGAGCCCGCAGAATTGGCAGGTGCCGACGTTTGCGCAAATGCTTCCGGAGGAAGCAAGAGCAAACTGAGTGTAAATATCAGAGAGCGCATCGAAATCTCCTGGAACAAGCAGGATTGTAGATCGCAGTTCGCGATACGTTGGTCAACAACCGTTCTTATCGAAGCAAGATTGGCTCTTGGCGCGACGAGGCGATGCATGCCGGTCGATTTCCTTCTTCTTGCTAACCGGACCGCAGCAACGCCACCCCCGCATCGCGCTCGAACAGATACAGCGCGATTCGCGCCGCCTGCCCCCGAGATCCCTGCAATCCGCCATCGCGGTCGATCAGCAACCGCGCATCGTCGGTCACGACCGGCAGCAATTCGACCAGCATCTCAGGCGTAGCGAGCCGGAATCCCGCTTCGCCCGATTGCCGCGTGCCGAGCAGTTCGCCCGCCCCGCGCAGCCGCAGATCTTCCTCGGCGATACGGAAGCCATCATTGGTCTCGCGCATCAGCGCCAGTCGCGCGCGCGACGTCTCGCCCAGCGCGCCGCCGCGGATCAACAGGCAGTTCGACTTGCCGCTGCCGCGCCCGACCCGCCCGCGCAACTGGTGCAGCTGGGCGAGGCCGAAGCGGTCGGCATGTTCGATCACGATCAGCGTCGCGTTGGGCACGTCGACCCCGACCTCGATCACCGTCGTCGCGACCAACACGCTGGTCTGCCCGGCCGCGAACGCCGTCATCACCGCGTCCTTTTCGGGTCCCTTCATCCGGCCATGGATCAGTGCGATCCGCGCGCCGAACCGCGCCTGCAGCGTCGCCGCGCGGGCCTCGGCCGCGGCGAGGTCGCTCTTCTCGCTCTCCTCGACCAGCGGGCACACCCAATAGGCCTGCCCGCCATCCGACATGTGCCGCGCCAGCGCATCGACCACCGCGTCGAGCCGGTCCTCGGAGATCACCCGCGTCTCGATCGGCTGGCGCCCCGGCGGCATCTCGTCGAGCCGGCTGACGTCCATCTCGCCATAATGCGCCAGCGTCAGCGTGCGCGGGATCGGCGTGGCGGTCATCGCCAGCAGGTGCGGCGGACGCTCGGCCTTGGCCTGCAGCATCATGCGCTGCGCCACGCCGAAGCGATGCTGCTCGTCGACGACCACCAACGCGAGATCCTTGTACGACACCGCATCCTGGAAGATCGCATGCGTGCCGATCAAGATGTCGATCGCACCCGACGCCAGCCCCATCAGCGTCGCCTCGCGTACCTTGCCCTTGTCGCGCCCGGTCAGCACGGCGATCTCGATCGGCAGGCCCGAGAGCTGGCGGCGTAGCGTGTCGTAATGCTGCCGAGCGAGGATCTCGGTCGGTGCCAGCAACGCGCCCTGCGCGCCGGCCTCGACCGCGATCAGCAGGGCCATCGCCGCGACCATCGTCTTGCCCGAACCGACATCGCCCTGCAGCAGCCGCAGCATTGGCTGCGATTGCGCGAGGTCGCCCTCGATCTCGCGCACCGTCCGCGCCTGCGCACCGGTCAGCTGATAGGGCAGTTGCCACTGGTCGCGCAGCCGTCCGGTGCCGACCAGCGCCCTGCCCCGTCGCCGGCGATTGTCCTGCCGCACCAGCATCAGCGCGAGCTGGTTGGCGAAGATCTCGTCATAGGCCAGCCGCTGCCGCGCGATCATGTCGGAAGGGTCGGCGTGGACCCGCGCCAGTGCCGCGCGCCACGCCGGCCAGGCGTCCTTGGCGAGCAGTCCCGGCTCGATCCATTCGGCGAGGTCGGGCGCGCGCTCCACCGCCTGCGCCACCAGCTGCCCCATGCGCCGCGACGTGATCCCGTCCGACAGCGGATAGATCGCCTCGCGCTCGGGCGAGGTGTCGACCTCGTCGAGCGGCAGCACATGGTCGGGATGCACGATCTGCAATTCCTGGCCGTACAGTTCGAGCTTGCCCGACACGCGGCGCGGCTCGCCCAGCGGCAGCAGCTTCATCGCCCAGCCGGGATGCCCGCCGAAATAGACCAGGCTGACATAATTGCCCGCCGCGTCGACCGCCTTGACGCGGCTCGGCCCGCGTCCATTGCCCGATCGATGCTCGACCGCGGTGAGCGTGATCGCGATCGTCCGCCCGGCATCGGCCATGTCGAGCTCCTCGCGCGGCACGCGGTCGATCCACCCGGTCGGCAGGTGAAAGGCGATATCGACCACGCGGTGCAGCCCGAGCTTGTCGAGCGGCTTGGCGAGCGCCGGGCCGATTCCCTTCAGGGCGGTGACCTCGGCGAACAATGGATTGAGGATATCGGGCCGCATGACTATGTGCCTCCTACCTGTAGCTGGCGGCTGCTCCAAGCACCGCCGGCCAATTGCGTTTGGAAATAATATGGATCGCGAGACCCGATTGAAGCGCCTTCGCTTCCGCGCCTGGCATCGCGGCACCAAGGAAGCCGATCTGCTGATCGGCGGCTTCTACGACGCGCACGCCGCCGGCTGGAACGACGACGAGATCACGCTGTTCGAGGGTCTGCTCGAGGAACAGGATGTCGACATCATGGCCTGGGCGATCGGCACCGAGCCTGTCCCTGCGCGTTGGCAAGGCACCATCATGGCCGCCCTGCACACGCTGAACTACGTCCCGATCGCCCGATAATTCTCCCTCTCCCTTAAGGGGGAGAGGGTCGGGGAGAGGGGTGGCCACGAACGCCGCGCTTTCCCCCAAAACCTTGGAACACCATGCCCGACCTGAAACGTATCCTCTCGGCCAAGACGCCCCTCACCCTCGCCGGCGTGCCGACGGGGTTCGAGCCATGGCTGCTCGCCGACCTGTCGCGCGCCGCACCGACCCGCGCGGTGTTCATCGCGCCTGACGAAGCCGCGATGCGCGCCATCGCGGCGACCGCGCCGATGTTCGCGCCCGAACTCGAGGTGCTCACCTTCCCCGCCTGGGACTGCCTGCCCTATGACCGCGCCTCGCCGACGTTGCAGGTCATGGCCGAACGCATGGCGACGCTCCACCGGCTCCAGCAGCCGGTCAAGGGCCCGCAGCTGCTCGTCACCACCGCCAATGCGGCGATGCAGCGGACGCTTACGCCGTTCCGCATCCGCCAGCTCGTCGCGCGCCTTGCACCGGGCGAGCGCATCGGGCGGGACCGGCTCGCCGAACAACTCCAGGCCAATGGCTATGTGCGCAGCGAGACGGTCGCCGATGCCGGCGAGTTCGCCGTGCGCGGCGGCCTTGTCGATCTGTTCCCGAGCGGGGAGAGCCAGGCGCTGCGGCTCGACTTCTTCGGCGACGAGATCGAGAGCGTCCGCACCTTCGACCCCGCCGACCAACGCACCACCGGCCGGGTCGACGGCTTCACGCTGCTCCCGGCCTCGGAAATGCTGCTCGACGAGGAGAGCATCAAGCGCTTCCGCAGCCGCTACCGCGAACGCTTCGGTGCCACCGCGACCGGCGATCCACTCTACCAGGCGATCTCCGACGGTCGTCGCCTCGCCGGCATGGAGCATTGGCTCCCGCTGCTCGAGGACAAACTCTCGACGCTGTTCGAGCATCTCGGCGACGGTGCGGTCGTGGTGCGCGATGCGGGCGTCGTCGCGGCGGCGGAGCAGCGCTTCGAGGCAATCACCGACTATCACGCCAACCGCGTCCGCGCCCAGTCGAGCGACCCGGGCAGCTATCGTCCGCTCCCGGCGGATTCGCTCTACCTCAAGCCCGACGATTTCAACGCGCGGCTCGAATCCGCACCGGCGCATCGCACCACGCCGTTCCACGAACCCGAAAGCGCCGTGGTGCTCGACTTCGCGGTCGACGGCCCGCGCGATTTCGCGCCCGAGCGCGCCGGCGGGGTCAACATCTACGAGGCGGTGGTCGAGCATCTCGACAAGCTGCGCCGCGACGGCCGCAAGCCGGTGCTGGCGAGCTATTCGACCGGTGCGCGCGAACGCCTGACCGGGCTGCTCAAGGATCACGGCCTGACCGGCGCGCGCCATGCCGACAGCTGGCAGGAGGCGCTTGGCGCTGCGGCCAGCTCGGTCGCGCTGATCGTGCTGCCGCTCGACCATGGCTTCACCACGCCCGACGTCGCGTTGCTGACCGAGCAGGATATGCTCGGCGACCGGCTCGTGCGCCGGCAGAAGCGCCGCAAGTCCGCCGACGCCTTCCTCGCCGAACTCGCCGCGCTGACCCCGGGCGACCTCGTCGTCCATGTCGACCACGGCATCGGGCGCTATGAGGGGCTGACGCAGATCCCGGTGCAGAAGGCGCCGCATGACTGCGTCGCGCTGAGCTATGCCGGCGGCGACAAACTCTACGTACCGGTCGAGAATCTCGAAGTCCTGTCGCGCTACGGCTCCGATTCAGAAGGCGCGAGCCTCGACAAGCTCGGCGGCGAGGCGTGGCAGCGCCGCAAGTCGCGGATGAAGGAACGCATCCGCGAGATCGCCGGTGAGCTCATCGCCACCGCGGCCGAACGCGCGTTGCGCCCGGCCGATGTGATGGAGCGCGACAGCAGCGGCTATCCCAGCTTCGTCGATCGCTTCCCCTATGAGGAAACCGACGACCAGGATCGCGCGATCAACGAGACGCTCGACGATCTCTCGGCCGGCAAGCCGATGGACCGGCTGATCGTCGGCGATGTCGGCTTCGGCAAGACCGAGATCGCGCTCCGCGCCGCCTTCGTCGCGGCAATGGCCGGGCATCAGGTCGCCGTGGTGTGTCCCACCACCCTGCTCGCACGTCAGCATTTCCAGAATTTCGTCGCGCGCTTCGAAGGTTTCCCGATCAATATCGGCCGGCTGTCCCGTCTGGTCACGGCCTCGGAGGCCAAGGCGACCAAGGAGGGCCTTGCGGCGGGGACGATCGATGTCGTCATCGGCACGCATGCGATCCTGTCCAAGGGAATCGCGTTCAAACGGCTCGGCCTGGTCGTGGTCGATGAGGAACAGCGTTTCGGCGTCACCCACAAGGAGCTGCTCAAGGCGCTCAAGCTGGACGTCCATGTCCTAACCCTCACCGCCACGCCGATTCCGCGCACGCTGCAGATGGCGATGTCGGGGCTGCGCGAACTGTCGGTGATCCAGACCCCGCCGGTCGATCGTCTCGCGGTGCGCACCTACATCATGCCATGGGATCCGGTCGTGCTGCGCGAGGCGCTGCTGCGCGAACATTATCGCGGCGGGCAGAGCTTCTTCGTCACGCCACGCGTCAAGGACCTGCCCGACATTGAGGAATTCCTCCGCGAGCATGTGCCGGAGGTTCGTTACGTCGTCGCGCACGGCCAGATGGCGGCGAGCCAGGTTGAGGAACGCATGTCGGCCTTTTACGACAAGAAGTTCGAGGTGCTGGTCTCGACCACCATTGTCGAGAGCGGGCTCGACATCCCCAGCGCCAACACGATGATCATCCACCGCGCCGACCGTTTCGGCCTCGCCCAGCTCTATCAGCTGCGCGGGCGTGTCGGGCGCTCGAAGACGCGCGCCTATGCCTATCTCACCACCGCCGCCGACCGCATCCTGACCGAGACCGCCGAGAAGCGCCTCAAGGTGTTGAGCGACCTCGACACGCTCGGCGCGGGCTTTCAGCTCGCCAGCCACGACCTCGACCAGCGCGGCGCCGGCAATCTGCTCGGCGACGAGCAGTCGGGCCATATCAAGGAGGTCGGCTACGAACTCTACCAGTCGATGCTCGAAGAGGCGATCCTCGACGCGCGCGCCAGCGGCGCGGCAATCCGGCCACGCGACTTCTCGCCGCAGATCACCGTCGACGCGCCGATCCTCATCCCGGAGGAATATGTCCCCGACCTCGACCTGCGCATGGGCCTGTATCGTCGCCTCAACGATATCGACGACAAGGACGGTCTGGAAAGCTTCGCCGCCGAGATGATCGACCGCTTCGGCCCGCTGCCCGACCCGACCGACAATCTCATCCGCCTCATCGAGATCAAGCTCGACGCCAAGAAGGCGTGCGTGTCGAAGATCGATGTCGGCCCGCGCGGCGCGGTTGTCTCGTTCCACGACGACAATCCGCCCAACATCGCCGGTTTGCTGGCCTGGATCGAACGGCTCGGCGGCGTCGCCAGGCTGCGTCCCGACAACAAGCTCGTCGTATCGCGCGCCTGGGGCGACCCCAAGGCACGGCTCAACGGCGCGTTGCAGCTGGCGAAAGGGCTGGCGCGCGCGGCGGGATGAGCCTCAGCTGCTATGGTCGGCGATGATGTGCCAGCCCCGACGTTCGCGCGCGAACACCAGGGTCGTCGGTCCGCTCGCGGTCTTGCCGTCCGGGTAGGTCAGGAGATACCGCGCGATATACAGCGCATGGGCCGGGCCGAGTTGCCGGAAGTCCAGCGTCGTGAAGGTCAGCGTGCCGCGCTTGGCCGGGTCGGAAAAATCGTAGCGCTCGCGGTAGCGCGCGATCATCGCCGGCTTGCCGCGGATCAGCCCGTCCTTGACGACGAAACTCGTCTCGGGCGCGGCGGAATAGATCGCCATGAAGCGCTCGACATTGCCGGCGTTCCAGCCGGCGGCGCTATCGGCCATCGCCTGCTCGACGGCGTGTTGCGCGCTCACGGGTATATCGCGCCTCGCCATCGCCGGTGCGCCGATTAGGACAAGCAATATCGCCAGGATGATCGGTCGCATTGTCATTCCCCCTTTGTCATTGGACAAGCCGAGGGACGCTACGTAGCACGCGGTCGGGCGGAGGCATCAAGCGGATCATGGCACGGACGCGGGCAGCGGGACATTTCACCGATCTCGACGGCATGCGCGGCGTGCTCGCGGTCACGGTGATGTTGTTTCATCTCGGCCTCAACGCGCTGGTCGCGCGGCTGACCCATGGCTTCGTGCCGATCGGGCTGTGGACGCTGTGCGTCGACTTCTTTTTCATTCTCAGCGGCTTCGTGCTCTATCTGTCGCTGCAACGCCGTCGCCCGGACCTGAAGCGCTATTTCATCAAGCGGCTGCGCCGCCTCGCGCCGATGTTCTGGATCGGCACGCTGGCAATGCTGCTGCTGCTCGCTGTCAACGCGCCGCTCAGGGTCATCATCGCCAACGCGCTGATCGTGCAGTCGATTTTCAAGGGTCTCGTCCCCCGACTCAGCTTCACGTCACTCGATCACCCCGGTTGGAGCGTCCCGTTCGAGTTGTTCCTCCCCGCGCTGGCCTTGCCCTTGCTCCCGACCATGGCCCGAACCAATCGTCGTACCGCGACGGCCCTCGTCGTCGTCCTTCTCGGCCTTGCCGCCATCTTCACCTTTGCCCTGGCGCTGCGTCACGATGTCGCACTGGCGCGCGCGGCGTTCGGTCTGGGACTCGGCGCCGCGCTCGCGCGCTTCTGGCAGCTTCGCCCTGCCGACGAGGCCCGGACCACGCTGTTCCTTTCCTTGTTCGTGTTGGTCTTCGCGATCATGGCGCTGGCCGGCCGCATTCCCGCGCTGGCCGCGCTCTTCCCGCTGGCGTCGATCGGCTGCGTGTATTTCGGGGCGCGGACGCGGACCTTCCTGTCGACTCGACCTTTCCAGGCGATCGGCCGCTGGTCCTATTCGATCTACCTGCTGCACGTGCCGATCCTGACACTGGTCGGCCACACGCTCGGCAGCGTCGCCGGCAGCGCGTGGCTCAAATTGCTCGTCGTCGTGACGACGATCGGCCTCGCCGCGCTGATGTACCGCTTCGTCGAGGAACCCCTGATGGGCGGCCCCGAACGGCCGGCCGAAACGGCACCCTGAGCAACTGACAAAATGCGCGCAACGTTCGTCCGCCTGCGCCTCGGCAAAATGCCGATCCGTGCTGGAGAATTATGTCAGCTATCCTCGCTCAGCGCTGCCACATCGCCAGCAGCGTTTCCAGCGCGCCGGCAGCGATCGCGCCCGAGCAGAGATAGCCCTGGTAGATCTGGCAGCCTTCCTTGGCGAGCAGGTCGAGCTGCTCGGCGGTCTCGACGCCTTCGGCAATCACCGTCAGGCCGAGCGAGCGCGCCATCTCGATCACGCCGCGCACCACGACCCGGTCGCGCGCCGTCCCGGTAATGTCCTGGGCGAGCTTCTTGTCGATCTTGAGATAATCGAGCGGCAGCGCCTTGAGATAGGCGAGGCTCGAATAACCCGTGCCGAAATCGTCGATCGCGACCCGGCACCCCGCACCGCGCAGCGTCGCGAGCAAGGCAGCGGCGTTGCCGAGGTCGTCGATCAACCCGCTCTCGGTGATTTCCAGCGTCAGCCGATTGCGCGGGAAACCGCTGGCATCGACCCGGTCGAGGAACAGGTCGGCGAAACCGGGCCGCGCAATGTCGGCGGCGGTCAGGTTGAGCGAGAGCCGCAGTCGCGACAACGCCGCCGGCCACAAGGCGGCGCGCTCCAGCGTGATCCGCTGTATATGGTCGGACAGCCCAATGTCGAGGTCGGCGCGCGCGGCGGCGGCGAACAGCATGTCGGCGCCGATCGTGCCGTGCTCGCCATGCTCCCACCGCGCCAGCGCCTCGACGCCAAGGATCGCGCCGGTCGGGACCGAGACCTGCGGCTGGAACAGGATGTCGATCTCGCCGCGGTCGATCGCGCGGTGCAGCTCGACCGACAGCCGGTCGATCGCCGCCTCGCCGTCGCCCTGTTCGGCGACGCGCATCGTTGCACTGTCCGAATCCCGCGCATCGGCCAGCGCTTCGCTCGCGCGGCGCAGCAGCCCGGCGGTATCGTCACCCGGCATCGCCTCGGCAAGGCCGATGCGGCAGCCGAGCACGGCGATAGATTCGCCGATGACGAACGGCCGCGCCAACTCGCCCGCCACCCGCTCGGCCAGCAAGTCGACCCGCGCCCGCTCGGCCACCGCGGTGACGAGGAAGGACGAGCCACCGAAACGCGCGACACGCGTCTGCTTGCCGAGCAGATCGGCCGTCACCTCGCCGATGCGGCCGATCGCGGCGCGCAGCAACCGGTCGCCGGCGGAGCGGCCATAGGCGGTGTTGACGACATCGAAGCGGTTGAGCGCGATCATCATCGCGAACAGCGGTACATCCCCGGGCGCTGCGATCTGCCGGCTGATCCAGCGCCGCGCCGCGGCCGCATCGCGACCGTCGCCGAGCACGTCGTTGAGCTGGTGACGCGGCAGCGGCACCTCGCCGAGCAGTTCGATCAGCGCGTCGATTCGCCCCGTCTCGGGGTCGATCTGCAGGTGCTGGACGACCCGCCCATGCGCGGCGCTGTCATGCGCGAATGCCGTGGCCGGCTTGTGCTTCGACAGGCGGCGCAGTGCCGTCAGAACAGCGCTGCGCTCGGTTTTCTCGATGCGCCGTACCAACGGCGCCGCACCGACGAGCTCGTCGAGGTCGAGCATTTCGGCCAGCGCGGGTGTCAGGCTGACCTTGCCGGCGGCCTGCTCGAAGCGCCAGCCGAGCTCGCGCGCCGGAGCGGCGGGGCGCCATTCGCCGGCCAGCCGCTCGGCGTGGCGTGCGGCGAAACGCAGCATCTGGACGAACTCGGTCTCGCTCGACGGGCTGGCGAGGAAATGCGTCGCGCCGGCCTCGTGAAACTCCGCGAGCGCGGCGACGTCACCGCGCGACACCAGCACCAGCAAGGCACCGCCATTGGCCTCGATCGTATCGGCGAGCAGGCGTGTCGCGGCGAGCCCCTCGGCGAGTGCGCCGCGCGCATCGATGACCGCGACCGCCGCGCCGCTCGACAGAAAACGCCGTTCCGCACCTTCCGCGCGCCGCGCCGCGACGACGTGCCAGCCGGCCCCGCCGGCCAGCGCGGCCAGCTCGTCGCGCTGGCGAAAGGACAGGATGAAGAGCGAAGCCGGCGCGGTCACGCGGCTGTTCTTACACCGTTACGGTTACCAAGCCATGCCGGCGTTTCTCCGCAATCCCCTTGTTAGCGCCCGCGCAAAGCCCTAGCTCCACAGCATGGCCAGCACCCCTGCCCCGATTGCCCCTGCCCTGATCGATCGCCATGGGCGCACGATCAGCTATCTGCGGATCTCGGTGACCGACCGCTGCGACCTGCGTTGCCGCTATTGCATGGCCGAGACCATGACCTTCCTGCCGCGCGACAAGCTGCTCAGCCTCGAGGAGATCGCGATCATCGCCGAGCGCTTCATCGCGCGCGGCATCCGCAAGATCCGGCTGACCGGCGGCGAGCCGCTGGTGCGCCGCGACGTCGCGGAACTGGCACACCGGCTCGGCCGCCACGTCGGAAGCGGGCTCGACGAACTGACCATGACGACCAACGCGACGCGCCTGGCCCAGCACGCCGAGGCTTTGGTCGATGCCGGGATGGGCCGCATCAACGTCAGCCTCGACAGTCGCGACCCCGACCGTTTCCGCCATATCACCCGGCACGGCGACGTGACGCAGGTGCTGGCCGGGATCGACGCTGGCGCGCGCGCCGGGCTCGCGATCAAGATCAACATGGTCGCGCTCAAGGGGCTCAACGAGGACGAGATCGCGCCGATGCTCGCCTGGTGCGTCGAGCGCGGCTTCGACCTGACGCTGATCGAGACGATGCCGCTGGGCGTGATCGACGAGGATCGCGTCGATCGCTTCCTGCCGCTGACCGCCGTGATGGACGATTTGCAGCAACGCTTCACGCTGACCCGGGACAGTCACCGCTCGGGTGGTCCGGCACGCTATTGGCGCGTCGAGGGTACGACGACCAAGCTCGGCCTGATCTCGCCGCTGACCGCCAATTTTTGCGACACCTGCAACCGGGTCCGGCTGACGACCGAGGGAATCCTGTTCACCTGCCTCGGTCATGACGACAAGGTCGATCTCAAGGCGGCACTGCGGGACGGCGGCGTGGCGGCGCTCGATGCGGCGCTCGACGCGGCGATGCTAACCAAGCCGGCGCGACACGAATTCGACATCGCCGCCGCTGCTCCGGCGGTCGCGCGCCACATGAGCGTCACCGGCGGATGAGCTACGAGCGCTGGGCGCTGGTCGCCTCGCCGACGCCGCCGGCACAGGCCGCCATGCGCGAGTTGCACGACAGCTATGACTGGGTGGACGTCGCCGACGCCGACCTGATCGTCGCGCTGGGTGGCGATGGCTTCATGCTGCAGACGCTCCACGCCATGCTCGAACGGCGCCAGCCGCTCGTCCCGGTGTTCGGCATGAATCTCGGCACAGTCGGCTTTTTGATGAACGACTGGCAGCGCCACGGCCTGGTCGAGCGGCTGGCGCGAATCAAGCCGTTCCGGGTGACGCCGCTCGGCATGATTGCCGAGACGATCGACGGTGAGACCTTCGCCCTGCCCGCGATCAACGAGGTCTCGTTGCTGCGCGAAACGCGCCAGACCGCCAAGTTCGAGGTGACGATCAACGACCGCGTCGTGCTGCCCGAACTGGTATGCGACGGCATCCTCGTCGCCACGCCGGCCGGTTCGACCGCCTATAATTTTTCGGCCCAGGGCCCGATCCTGCCGCTCGGATCGGCATTGCTCGCGCTGACCCCGATCAGCCCGTTCCGCCCGAGGCGCTGGCGCGGCGCGATCCTGCCCGACAAGACCCGCATCGGGCTGCGCGTGCTCGAGGCCGCCAAGCGGCCCGTCAGCGCGGTCGCCGACCAGCGCGAAGTGCGCGACGTCGCCCGCGTCGACATCATGATCGATCGCGCGCGCGAGCTGACCCTGCTGTTCGACCCGGATCATGCGCTCGACGATCGCATCACGATGGAGCAATTTATCGCGTGACGGCGAGGGTTGCATCTGAAATTTCGGAAGCTATAGAGCGCCTCTGCCTAGCGCATTCCCTGATAGCTCAGCGGTAGAGCTCTCGACTGTTAATCGAGCGGCCGTAGGTTCGAATCCTACTCAGGGAGCCAGGCATTTCAGCCTCATCGACATTGGCAGCGCGGTCGGAACAGGCTGCCTCAGCGCCGCCGGATGACGAGATTCCTGATTTCCGTCATGTCCTCCATGGCGAAGCGGACGCCTTCGCGGCCAAGCCCCGAATCCTTCACCCCGCCATAAGGCATGTTGTCGACGCGGTAGCTCGGCACGTCGTTGATCACGACGCCGCCGACCTCGAGCCGGTCCCACGCATCGAACATCTTGAACAGGTCACGCGTGAACACGCCGGCCTGCAGCCCGAACTTGCTGTCATTGACCTCGTCGAGTGCGTCCTCGAATCGCTCGAAACGCGACAGGATCGCCAGCGGACCAAAGGCCTCCTCGCGATAGGCGTCGGCGTCGCGGTCGACATTTTCGAGCAGGGTCGCCTCGAGCATCGCGCCCTCGCGCTTGCCGCCGCACAAAACGCGCGCCACGCGCGATGGCCTGCTGGATCCAGCCGTCGAGCCGGCTGGCCTCGCCTTCCGAGATCATCGGGCCGATGAAGGTCGCGCGATCCTTGGGGTCGCCTGCCTTCAGCGTCCGCGTGCGCTCCACCAGCATGTCGCGGAAGCGATCATATACCTGTGCGTGGATGATGATGCGCTGCACCCCGATGCAACTCTGCCCCGACTGGTAGAAGGCGCCGAAGATGACACGGTCGAGCGCATCGTCGAGATCGGCATCGGCATCGATGATCACCGCCGCGTTGCCGCCGAGTTCGAGCACGAGCTTCTTCTTGCCGGCACGCGCCTTGAGATCCCAGCCGACCGCGGGCGAGCCGGTGAAGCTCAGCAATTTCAGGCGCTCGTCGGTGGTGAAGAGATCGGCGCCCTCGCGGTGCGCCGGCAGGATCGAGAAGGCGCCTTCGGGCAGATCGGTTTCCGCCAGCACCTCGCCCATCAGGATCGCCCCCAGCGGCGTACGGCTGGCCGGCTTCATGACGAACGGGCAACCGACCGCAAGCGCCGGCGCAATCTTGTGCGCGGCGAGGTTGAGCGGGAAATTGAACGGCGAGATGAAGCTGCACGGGCCGATCGGCACGCGCTTCCACATCCCCTGATAACCGCGGGCACGCGGCGAAATGTCGAGTGGCTGGACCTCGCCGGTCATCCGCACGCTTTCCTCGGCGGCGATGCGAAAGGTATCGATCAGCCGGGTAACCTCGCCTTCGGAATCCTTGATCGGCTTGCCGGCCTCGACGCACAGCGCATAGGCCAGTTCGTCGAAACGCTCGCGGAAACGATCGACGCAATGCTGCAGCACCGCCTGGCGCTCATAGGATGCGAGCCGCGCCATCGGCCCGGCGGCGCGCACCGCCCCGGCGATCGCGGCGTCGATCGTCGCCGCGTCGGCCTGGGCGACGCGGAACGCCACCTCGCCGGTGAACTTGTCGGTCACCGCCAGATCGGCGTTGGACTGCACCGCCTTGTTGTTGAGGTAGAGCGGATATTGTTGCTGCAACTGGACCATGCGCCCGGCTCCTCGTCTACGCCGCTGCCCGGGTTAAACCGCCGCGCTCAACTGTTTTATCTCGTGATTCAGGATGCGGTCATTCTCGCTGTAATCGACCGGACAGTCGATCAGATGCACACCGGGCGTGGCAAGCGTATGACGCAGCAGATCGCGCAAATGTTCCGCATTCTCGACCCGATGGCCGAAGGCGCCATAGGCTTCGGCATATTTGACGAAATCGGGGTTGCCATAGGTGAGGCCGAAATCGGCAAAGCCCATATTGGCCTGTTTCCAGCGGATCATGCCGTAGCTGCCGTCGTTGAGGATCAGCACGGTAAGGTTGAGCCCGAGCCGAACCGCCGTCTCCGTTTCCTGGCTGTTCATCATGAACCCGCCATCGCCGCAAATCGCCATGACCTTGCGGCCGGGATAGACCATCGCCGAGGCCATCGCCGAAGGCAGCCCAGCCCCCATCGTCGCCAGCGCATTGTCGAGCAGCACGGTATTCTGCTGTCGCGCCGGGTAGTTACGCGCGAACCAGATCTTGTAGACGCCATTGTCGAGCGCGATGATGCCATCCGCCGGCATCACCTCACGGACGATCCGTACGAGATAGGGCGGCGCGATCGGAAAACGCTGATCACCGTCAAGCGACGCGGTGTGCGCAACCTCGGCGGCGCGCGCGCGACCCATCGCCTCGAACGACCAGCTTGGCGACGGGACGATATCTTCCTTCATCTGCCAGATCGCATTGGCGATATCGCCGATCACCTCGATCTGCGGAAAATAGACCGGATCGATCTCAGCCGAGCGGTTGGAAACATGGATCACCGCCGCCGATCCGGGCTTCATGAAAAAGGGCGGCTTTTCGATGACGTCGTGTCCGATATTGACAATCATGTCGGCACTCTCGATCGCGCGGTGGACGAAGTCGCCGGCGGAAAGCGCCGCGCAGCCGAGGAATTTGGGATGGGTCTCGTCGATCACGCCCTTGCCGAGCTGCGTCGTCACGAAAGGAATGCCGGTCTTTTCAACGAACTGCAGCAGCATGCGCCCGGTGAGTTTGCGGTTGGCGCCTGCCCCGAGCACCAGGATCGGCGAGCGCGCCGCCTCGAGCCGTTTGACCGCGGCGCGGACCGCCTTGACGTCGGCTGATGGCCGGCGCGCGAGGCTGGGCACGAAGGGCTGGCTGTCGGTCTGTTCCTCGGCAATGTCCTCGGGAAATTCGAGGTGCGTCGCCCCGGGCTTTTCCTCTTCGGCAAGGCGGGAGGATTCGCGCACGCGGCTGGGGATGTTGTCGGCGCTGGCCAGTTGATGGGTATATTTGGTGATCGGACCCATCATCGCCACGACGTCGAGGATCTGGAAGCGGCCCTGCTTTGATTTCTTGATCGGCTTCTGCCCGGTGATCATCAGGATCGGCATGCCGCCGAGCGTGGCATAGGCGGCAGCCGTCACCAGATTCGTCGCCCCCGGCCCGAGCGTCGCGAGACAGACGCCGGTCTTGCCGGTGTGGCGGCCATAGGTTGCCGCCATGAAGCCGGCGCCCTGTTCGTGCCGGGTCAGGATCAGCCTGATCTTCGAGCGCGAGAGACTGTCGAGAAAGTCGAGATTTTCCTCGCCGGGCACGCCGAAGATATATTCGACACCTTCCGCCTCGAGGCATCGCACAAAGAGATCCGACGCTTTCACAGTCAATCCTCCGTCATCACAGCAGCTTGCCGAAAACTGGTGCCCGCCTCGCCGGGTCAGCCGACAGACGAGCAGAAAGCGCGCGGTAAATATAGTGGGGCTGGGCAAAGCAGCGTCGTGCGCGCGATCGCAGCGAGAACGAACAATGCCGATCGCCGCCTATCCAGGTCGTCCGATGTTCATGATCGGCGCCACTAATGCCACCCTTGCGCCGGGGGGCTGGCTGGTCCGGGCGCAGACCCCTCCTCACAATGCCCGATTGCGTGGAGAAAGAATGACATCGGGAGCGATTCCGTTCATCCTGCGTTCCACTAGCCATCGCTACAACGAGGCGGTTCGCCGCACGGGTCGCACGGAGACTGAGAACAATGTCCACGAAATCGAAACGCATCATCCTGCTCGGCGCCTTGGCATCGGGCGCGCTGCTGGTCGCGGGCTGCGCGACCGAGACGGCCTATCGACCGGCGACCGGCACCGGGTTCGCGCGGGTCGGCTATAGCGATCATCAGATCGAGCCCGACCGCTTCGAGGTTACGTTCAGCGGCAACAGCTACACGTCACGCGACACGGTCGAGAAATATCTGCTGTACCGCGCTGCCGAACTGACGGTGCAGCAGGGCGGCGACTATTTCATCATGGCCGATCGCAACACCGATCACAGCTCGCGCAGCTACACCACACCGAGCTTTGGCGGCCCTTATGGCGGCTGGGGCGGCTATTGGGGGCCGAGCTGGCGCTATTTCGGCCGCGGCTATGGCTGGCGCAGCTGGGACCCGTTCTTCGGCGATCCCTTCTGGGATCGTAACGTCGATATCCAGACGGTCGACAAATATGAGGCCAGCGCCGAGATCATCATCGGCCGCGGCCCCAAGCCCAAGGACAATGTCCGCGCGTTCGACGCCCATGCGGTGATCGACCATATCGGCCCGTCGATCGTGCTGCCGAAGTAATACTAGGTCCACTGGCTCAAGCCCCTCCCCTTCAGGGGAGGGGTTGGGGTGGGGCTTATCCCAGAGCGCTTCGTTTGCGGCACGGCCCCACCCCCAACCCCTCCCCTGAAGAGGAGGGGCTAAGGGAACCAGTCAGATCGCCCCGTGGCAGTGCTTGTACTTGCGCCCGGAGCCGCAGGGGCATGGCGCGTTGCGGCTGACCTTGCCTTCCCATTCCTCCGGATTCGATCCGAAATCCGAGCCGTCGGGCTGCGGGATCGACAGCGGTGGCAGCCGCGTGGTCACCAGCCCGAGCGAACCGCCGTCGATATCGTTGCTGTCATCGTCGCCGGTGAAAGGATCGAAATGCTGGGTGATGAAGGCCGGCAGTTCGGGCAGTGACGGCGGCGGCTCGAGCTGGAAGCGGGCATGCGCGATGGTCCGCGTGACATCGACCCGGATCGCCTCGAGCATACGCTGGAACAGCGCAAAGGCTTCCTGCTTATACTCGTTGATCGGCGTCTTCTGCGCATAGGCGCGCAGATGGACCACCTGGCGCAGCGCATCGAGCGTCGCGAGATGCTCCTTCCAGTGATGGTCGAGATTTTGCAGCAGGATCGACTTCTCGACCTGGATCCAAGTCTCGGGTTCGAGCTGCGCAGCCTTTTCGACAATCGCCGCGTCGGCCAGCGCGCGGACGCGCGTTTCGACCAGCTCGGGGTCGATCGCTTCTTCCTTGAGCCAATCGTCGATCGGCGCCTCGATCGCGAGCGTATCGAGCAGCGCGGCCTTCATGCCCTCGACATTCCACTGCTCGGGATAGGAATTGGGCGGGCAGGCATCACCGACGATCGCGTTGACGGTCTCGGCGCGCATGTCCTCGACCACCTCGCCGACCGTGTCGGCGTCCATGATGTCCGAACGCTGCTCGTAGATGACCTTGCGCTGGTCGTTCATCACGTCGTCATATTCGACGACCTGCTTGCGGATGTCGTAGTTGCGCGCCTCGACCTTCTTCTGCGCGGTCTCGATCGCCTTCGAGAGCCATTTGGAGCCGATCGCCTCGCCATCTCCGATGTTGGAGCGCATCATCTTGGCGAACATCGTGTCCGGCCCGAAGATGCGCAGCAGATCGTCGTCGAGGCAGAGATAGAATCGGCTCAGACCGGGGTCGCCCTGGCGGCCCGAGCGACCGCGCAGCTGGTTGTCGATGCGGCGGCTCTCATGGCGCTCGGTGCCGAGCACGAACAGACCGCCGGCGGCGAGCACTTCCTGGCGCTCGGCCTCGACCTCGGCCTTGATGCGGGCGATCGCCGCGTCGCGCTCCGGGCCTTCCGGCATGGCAGAGAGCTCGTCATTGACGCGAAACTCGACATTGCCGCCGAGCTGAATGTCGGTACCGCGGCCGGCCATGTTGGTGGCGATCGTCACCACGCCCTTGCGCCCGGCCTGCGCGACGATGTGCGCCTCGCGCTCATGCTGGCGCGCGTTGAGCACCTCGTGCGGGACCTTTTCCTGATGCAGGAATTCGCTGAGCAGCTCGGATTTCTCGATCGAGACGGTACCGACCAGCACGGGCTGGCCCTGCTCGGCATGGACCTTGATCTTCTTGGCGATCGCCGCGAACTTGTCCTGCGTCGACTTGTAGAACTCGTCCTCCTCGTCAACGCGCTTCACCGGCACGTTAGTCGGGATGGTGACGACGTTCATCTTGTAGATGTCGTAGAATTCGGCTGCCTCGGTCGCCGCGGTGCCGGTCATGCCCGACAGCTTGGGATACATGCGGAAATAATTCTGGAAGGTGATCGAGGCCATGGTCTGGTTCTCGGCCTCGATCTCGACGCCTTCCTTGGCCTCGACCGCCTGGTGAAGGCCTTCCGACCAGCGCCGGCCGTCCATCATGCGGCCGGTGAATTCGTCGATGATGATGACCTTGCCGTCCTTGACGATATAGTCGGTGTCGAGCTTGAACATCACATTGGCGCGCAGCGCCTGGTTGAGGTGATGCACCACCTGCGTGTTCTCGAAATCGTACAGGTTCGCGCCCTGCAGCAGCCCGGCGGCCTCGAGCATGCGCTCGACCTTCTCGGTGCCGTCCTCGGTCAGGACGATCGACTTCTGCTTCTCGTCCTTGTCGTAATCCTCGGGCGCGAGCTGCTTCACGACGATGTCGACGCTGCGATAGAGGTCGGACTTGTCGTCGGTCGGGCCGGAAATGATCAGCGGCGTGCGCGCCTCGTCGACCAGGATCGAATCGACTTCGTCGACGATCGCGAAATTGAACGGGCGCTGGACCATCGAGGCGCGCTCATATTTCATGTTGTCGCGCAGATAATCGAAGCCGAACTCGTTGTTCGTGCCGTAGGTGATGTCCGAATGATAGGCGTCGCGGCGCTGCTGGTCGGACAGGTTGGGCACGATCACGCCGACGGTCAGCCCGAGAAAGCGGTAGACCTGGCCCATCCAGCCGGCATCGCGCGCGGCGAGATAATCGTTGACGGTGACGACGTGCACCCCGGTGCCCGGCAGTGCGTTGAGATAGGTGGCGAGCGTCGCGACGAGCGTCTTGCCCTCGCCGGTGCGCATCTCGGCGATTTCGCCGCGGTGGAGCACGATGCCGCCGATCATCTGCACGTCGTAATGGCGTTGCCCCAACGTGCGCTTGGCCGCCTCGCGCACCGTGGCGAAGGCCTCAGGCAGCAGGTCGTCGAGCCCGGCGCCATTGGCGAGGCGTTCGCGGAACACCGCCGTCTGGTTGGACAGATCGGCATCGCTCATCGCCGAAACGATGGGTTCGAAACCGTTGATCTTGTTCACCAAACCGCTGAGCGACTTGACGTAGCGTTCGTTGGACGAACCGAACAGGGTCTTGGCAAGGCCGCCGAGCATGGGGAATTCCTAAGTCATGGGGGATCGGCGCCCCCAGTCATGGGTCGGCACCACAGAGAATGCGAAACGGATTTGCGGCCGCAGCCGCGAGACCCTGCGGCTAGACGCGCAGGCGGCTCACATAAAGCGGCACGGCAGCCACGATCGCGAAGGCGGTCGTCATAACGACATCGCGGTGGGCCGACAGGGCGGTGTAGCCAGCCATCGGCCGCAGCGTGGCCTTCACGGCAGCCGCGGGTACAACCTTGTGCACCACGCTGCTTGCGACCACAGCCTGGCCGGGTCGCAGATCAGCCGCGCGCGCACCGGTAATGACGCCGGTCATCGCGCTGAAGAACGCAGTCAGGAGAAGGATCAGTTCCATCGCTGCGCGCGATGTAGTGCGTCGGGTGCGGCGCGTCCAGCCGCGCTATTGGCCGGGCGGCAGAAGATCGCTCGCGCCGACGAAGATGCTGACGCGGACCTCCGCCAGATTCGCGCCCTGCGCAACGAGCGCGTCGACCAGCGCGCGGCACGTGCCGGGCACCAGGTGGCGCGCCGCACCGTCCACGACCGTCGCGCACACCGGCGCCGCGGGCGTTCCGCCGAAGGTGATGACTTTCTGCGCCGCCGGACTGTCGTCGACCGGCAATACCCAGCGGACCGCGAGATTGTAGCTGCCCGTTGTCGGTCGACCGCGCGAATCGAGCGCTGGCGTGAAATGAATCTTGGCCATGGCGATCGCGCAGGTCGCGGTATCGAGCGACGCCGAACCGCTCGATGTGGCCGTCGTGCAGCCGGTCGGCGTGCCGCCGGCATCGACCGCGACGGACGCGATGACGCGTCCCTGTTGGCCCGCGCGCAGCGCTTCGGGCGGATAGGCGTCGGGGCCGAAATAGCTGCCGGCGTTGCCGACGACGTGCGGCGGCGAGGCCTTGTCGCTTGCCAAAGCGCTCGCCGGCACGATCGCCAGCGCCAGCATCAACCCAAATTGCCCACGAATTCCCATTGCGATCACCTTGCTAGCTCCGCACAACCCTTATCACCGGCGCCGGCTTTGTCATCCGCTGAGCGTGGTGTTCGATACTCAGCGCACACGGTAAGCGCCGCGCCTTGCGCGATGAGCGCCCTTACGCACCGGTGCCGCGGCAACCGCCGGCGCCGGTGTCGTGCTGAAGGAGAAGAGAACGGTCGCCGCGCCTTTTTCTGCCGTCGTAACAGACGTGTATCGATCGAACCTGTTATCGCAGATCGGCGCCGAAGCGAATGCCCCCGCCTGCTCGACCACCTCGCACGCGGTAACAATGCCATCCCTGGCGATGCTTAAATGGAATCGTCCGATCCCGATAACGCTGCGGCCGACATGCTTGTGCTCCTCTCGAAACGGCGCGTCGCCATCGAATGTCACCGCCAGCTGCATCCACAAGATCGTACGCTTGCCGCCGCTCGTCGCGACCACCCGTTTGCCGATCGCCGACTCGTTCCGCATCTCGGCGCAAAAATCCCCGTCGAAACTGCCGGAGCCCGCCCCAATAGCAGTCGTCGTACAAGATATGACCGTACCCGAGGCGCTCAATTCCGCGCGCGTCACCCGGGAGAATGCGGTGCGCGGCGTAGGGTCCGGCTCCGGCAATACCCAGCGCACCGGCAACAAATAGCTGCTGGCCAGTGGGTTGTTTTGGGCATCATGGGCGGGCACGAAATGCAGCCGCGCCCGCGCAATGCGGCATGTCGCCGTGTCGAGTTCGACAGAACCGCTGCTTGCTTCGACATGACACGCCGATGGACTACCATGCTCGTCGACCAGCACCCGCGCGACGGTGCGGCCCTGCTCGCCGGCACGGACCGCGGCAGGCGGATAGGCATTTTCGCCGAAATACTCGCCCGGATTGCCGATTATCTTCGGGCGCGTTGCATCTTGCGGCAGCGGCGCCGGCCATACGACCCCGGGCTCGGGCAAGCGGAGCGGTACGGGAACGGGAACCCTCGGCAGCGCGGGGACGACGGGCACCCCGATATGCGGTAACGACCAGCGCGGCAGGTCGACGGCACCCGCGACGGCCGGGATCATTGCCAGCATCGCCGTCACCGCATATCTGCCGCGCACGTTCATCAGCTTCCCCCTTTTCCGGTCCCCATATCACGGACGCCGACCATGTCATCCGCCACGTCACCCCTCGCTTTGCCCTTTCCCGATGCGCCGCCGGTCGCTGGCGTCGTGCCCCGCGTCGCGCGCGCGCGTTACAAGAGGTGGGATCGCTGCGACCTGACCTTCGTCGCGTTCGACCCGGGCACGGCGGTCGCGGGCGTGCTGACGCAGAGCAAGTGCCCTTCGCCCGAAGTCGAATGGTGCCGCAAGGCGCTGGTACTGGGTGAGGCGCGGGCGCTGGTGGTCAATGCCGGCAATTCGAACGCCTTTACCGGCCATCGCGGGCGCGCTGCGGTCGAGGCGATTGCGGCGCGGACCGCCGCGCATCTCGGTTGCCAACCGTCCGACGTGTTCGTCGCGTCGACCGGGGTAATCGGCGTGCCGTTGCCGATCGCCAAGGCCGAGGCCGGGCTCGATGCCGCCTTCGCCGCCGCGCCGTGTGGCTGGCAGGATGCCGCGACGACGATCGGCACGACCGACACCTATGCCAAAGGCGCGGTCGCCAGAGCGGTGGTCGACGGCCGGACGGTCACGCTGGTCGGGATCATCAAGGGGTCGGGCATGATCATGCCCGACATGGCGACGATGCTCGGCTTCATCTTCACCGATGCCGCCGCAACCCCCGGCTTCCTGCAAGCGGCGCTGTCGGCGGCGAATGTGAAGAGCTTCTCGTGCATTACGGTCGACAGCGACACCTCGACCAGCGACACCGTGCTGGCTTTCGCGACGGGCAAGGCGGGCAATGCGCCGCTAAGCGGTGACGACAGCGACGGTGCCGATGCCTTTCGCGCCGCACTCGCCGATCTGTGCCACCAGCTCGCCATGCTTGTCGTACGCGACGGCGAAGGCGCGCAGAAGCTGATCGAGATCCAGGTGACGGGCGCGGACAGCGACGCCAGCGCGCACCGCGTCGCCATGTCGGTGGCGAACTCGCCGCTGGTCAAGACCGCGATCGCCGGCGGCGATGCCAATTGGGGTCGCGTCGTGATGGCGGTCGGCAAGGCTGGCGAGCCGGCCGAGCGCGACAGGCTGGCGATCCGCTTCGGCGATACGCAGGTCGCCGAGGGCGGGCTGGCGGTCGAGGGTTATGACGAGGCACCGGTTGCGGCGCATCTGGCGGGACGTGAAATCGAGATCGGCGTCGATCTGGGCCTGGGATCAGGCCGCGCGACCGTGTGGACGTGCGACCTGACCCATGGCTATATCTCGATCAACGCCGATTATCGCAGTTAGCGCTTCTTCGGCTTGCGCAATTCTAGCGAAGAACCGAGGCAGCGTTGCCCGAAGCACCGCCGCCCCCGGCAAAATCATTCCATCCGCTTGCTGTAGCAAAGCTCGAGTGCTTTCTTCTGCTTGCGCGCGTCGGCCACGGTCGCGGCCTGCGCCTTGCACTTGCCGATCGGCGTGTTCAGCGCCGCAGCGGCCATGGCGGCATGACCGTCATAGGAGGGGTCGAGACGGCCGTCGGCGCCGAACTGCACGCTCTGAACGGTTTGCGAGAGCAGCTCGCGGCCGGTCGGCACCCTGGCACGCTTGCCGGTAATGAAGCCCGCAAAAACGCCGACAGCAATGATGCCGACACCCGTCGCGATCGTATTGCCTTCACCCTCCTGACGATAATCGCCGGAGACGGGGATTGCCTGACCGTTGAGCGTTATGCTTCGCACCGAGAATTCGAGCTTGCCGGACTTCCCGAACGCACCCTTGCCCGTGCGCCAGGTAACTTCACCCTCTGCCGGCGTGCCGCGCGGAATGACGACCGTTTCGCCGACCCGAACGTCGTTCAGCACCGTTAGCGGGAAAGTGTCGCCCGCATTTTGCGTGCTGCTGTTCACTTCGCGGGTAACGACGAGCGTGATCGGGGTTCCGGCGCTGAGCGTCAGCGGGCCGGCCACCGCGGCTACGGGTGCCGGCGTGGCGGCGGCTTGCCCGGTCGCAACCGACTGTGCCGACAAGGATGTGGATACGAGCGCGGCCATGGCCGCGCCGGCGATGAACTTCTTCATTTAGGCTCCCCCCAGTGGCCGCGGCAGGTGCGCAGCGGCCGCGAGAAGGTTAGCCAAGAATAAGGAAACACGCAATATTTTAACTACAAGCAAGCGCGATTGTGCAGACTGCAAAATCCACGAGCATCATGCTCTTCGGCAATTTGCGGGGCATGGCCGCGCGAGCCTGGCCGGTCGGCAGACAATTGCGCTCTCGGCGCGCTGCAGCGCCGAGAGCGCGCGTGATCAGACGAGTTCGCCTTCGAGCCACGCCTTGAGGCGGCCCTTGGGCTCGGCACCGACCTTGGTCGCGGCGGGCGCGCCGTCCTTGAACAGGATCATCGTCGGAATGCCGCGCACGCCGTAACGGCCGGGTGCATCGGGATTCTCGTCGATGTTGAGCTTGACGATCGTCACCTGCTCTCCGAGTTCGTCGGAAATCTCCTCGAGGCTCGGGCCGATCATCTTGCACGGGCCGCACCATTCGGCCCAGAAATCGACCAGCACGGGCTTGTCGGCGCTGATCACGTCGGCGTGAAAGCTGGCATCGGTAACTTGTTTGGTAGCCATGGGGGAAATCTCCTGTGTCGGGGTTCAATCTAGGGAGGCGGTAACGCCGGCTCAACCCGGCATGTCGAAGCTTTGCTGTTCGGGCACGAAGCCGGGCTTGTGCGCGTCGAGCAGAGCGTCGGATAGCGTGAACAGGGTCGGGCCGCTCGTGTAGAGCAATATGGGGGTGATTGCGCGTCCCGGGAAGATCGCTGCGAGCGCGGCGCGGTACGCCGCCATCTGCCGCACATGATAGACCGGCACGTCATCGAGCGTCGGCGGCACCGCGCGGCCGGTCTTGAAATCGACCAATGCGACATGGTCGGGGCCGACGACCAAGCGATCGACCGTGCCCGATACCACGACGCCGCCCTCGACCACTGCGGCGATCGGCGCCTCGGCCAGCGCGTCGGGGCCGAACAGATCGGCGAGGCGCGGGTCGTCGAGAATGGCGAGGACGGTGGCGACGATATCATCGCGCATGGCCGCGTCGGTTACGCCGCCAGCCTGCGCCAGCCAGCGATCGGCCGCCGCGCGCCGCGCCCCGGGTGCGATCGCCGGCAGTCGCTCGAACAGCGCGTGGATCAGCCGCCCGCGCTCGGCGGCGGCGCGCATCGCCGGAGTGGGCGGCGGATCGGCAACGGCGTCGTCACCCAGCGACGACGGCGCGAGCGGGCGCGGCGGGCGCGCCTCGACCGGGGCCGACGCGCGCGACCAGGCGGGTGGCGGCGGGAGCGGCTCGACCGGGCGCGCGTCGCGCGGTCGGGCGACGATCGCAGCGGCGGGCCGAGCGCCACGAAACACCTTCACTCCGGCATCGTCGGGCGCCGCGCCGAGCGCGGCCATTGCCTGATCGGCGACAGCATACCAGCTCGCTGCCGGCGCCTCGCCCTGCGCCATCGGGCCGAGCGAACCGGCGACCACCAGCCGCTCCTCGGCGCGGGTCGCCGCGACGTAGAACAGCCGCCAATGCTCCTCCAGTTCGCGCGCCGCGGTCTCGGCCGCCAGCGTCTCTAGCGCCGCGCCACGCTCGGCGGCGCGCGGCGCGAAAATGGGGATCTTGTGATCAAACCCCTCGGGTTGCCAGGCGAGCGTCGAGCGCGGCGAGCGCGTCGGGTCGACGCCGGCGTCGGCGAGGATGACGAGCGGTGCCTGCAATCCCTTGGCGCCATGCGCGGTCATCACGCGCACCGCGTCGAGCGGCGCCGATGGGTCGCGCTTGATCTCGACGTCGCCGCGATCGAACCAGTCGAGAAAGCGCTGCAGCGACGGCGTGCCGAGCGATTCGAACTGCAAGGCCGCACCGAGCAGTTCCTCGATCGGGTCGCGCGCTTCCTGCCCCAACCGGTGGAGCAGCTTGCGCCGGCCATCGAGTTTGCCCGACAGCAATTCCTCGAGAAACTGATAGGGCGTGGCGATGTCGGCGCGGGCGAGCATCGCGCGGAGCGGCGCCAGCGCCGCATCGTCCTGACTGCGCTGGAGATGCTGCCACAGGCCGAGCGAACCACGCGGCGCGGCCGCCATCAGCCGCTCCTGGCTCCAGCCGAGCAGCGGCGACACCAGCAGCGATGCCAGCGACAGATCGTCCTCGGGCTGAAGCACGAAGCGGATCGCCGCAAGCAGATCCTGCACCCCCAGCGGCGCGTTGAGCCGCAGCCGATCGACCCCAGCCACCGGCACGCCTTCCGCATAGAGCCGCGCGACGACCAGCGAGGCGAGATCGCCGCGCCGCTTGACCAGGATCATCACGTCCTCGGGGCGCAACGGCCGGCCCTTGCTTTCGAGCATCAGGCCCTGGTCGAGCCACAGCCGGATCGCGCGTGCGATTTTGGTGGCGAGTGCGCGCGTCGCGTCGGGCACCCAGCTTTCCGGATCCTCCTCGCTGCCGCCCTCGACGACCAGCGGCCACAGGGTCACCGTACCCGGACCCTTGACCTCGCTGGCATGCGGCTCGCGCATCGCCATCAGGCCGAGGCCGGGTTCGGGCAGCAGGTCGAGCGCGGCGTCGACGAATTCGAGCACCGGCAGCGTCGAGCGGAAGGAATGCGTCAGCGACAGCCGGCTGAACGGCGGCCCTTCGTCGAGCGCACGGGCAAGGCCGCCGAAATGCGCTTCGGCCGCGGCGAAGAATTCGGGCGCAGTGCCCTGGAAGCCGAAAATCGCCTGTTTGAAGTCGCCGACGGTGAACAGCGTCCGCGCCCGCTCGTCATGCGAGCCGAGCCCGGCGAAGAATTCGTCGGCGAGCGAACGTACGATCGCCCATTGGCTGGGGTTGGTGTCCTGCGCCTCGTCGATCAGGATATGCTCGGTGCTCTGGTCGAGCTTGTAGCGCACCCACTCGCCCATCCCCGGCTGGCCGAGCAGTGCGAGCGTCGCGCGGATCAGATCGTCGAAATCGACCGCGCCCAACCGGTGCTTGGCGCGGTCATAACTCGCGGCATAATCGCGCCCGACGTCGAGCGCGGCGGCAAGCAAATCGGCATAGGCTGCACGAGTGCGCAGCGCGAGCAGACCGGCGCAATAGTCGTACAACCCTGTCGCCAGAGCGGGATAGTCGTCGACCTGCGGTGCCTGGCCCTTGCCGAAGGAACGCATGTCGCCATCGGCCTTGGCCCATATCTTGTGCAGTTCGTGGAGCGTCGCCGCGCGTCCCGCCGCATCTCGCTCCAGCCAGGCGGAGATCAGGCCCGAGCGCTCGATGCCGCCCTTGGTGCCCCAGCTGGCGTTCATCCCGCCGATCGCATCGAGCGCCTCATGATCGAACGCCGCATCGTCGCACGCCGTAACGATCGCCTGCTCGACATCGCCGGACGGCAGATCGAGCGCGCGGCGGATGAACGGGCCGATACCATCGCCGAGCGGCAGTGCAGCCATTGCCTCGGGCGCCCGCGCACAGGCGAGCAGGAAATTCTCGGCGCCCTGCTCGCCGAGCCGCACGCTGAGCTTGCCGATAGCCTCGACCGGCCGCTCGCGTCCCTCGCGATCGGCGTCGAGCAGCAGGTCCGCGAGCGCCTCGCGCGCCATTACCGCCTCCTCGCGCGTCTCGATCGGGCGGAAGCCGGGGACCAGCCCGGCCTCGACCGGAAAGGCCGAAAGCAAGCTCTGGCAGAAGCCATGGATCGTCTGGATGCGGATGCCCCCGCCGGGTGCGTCGAGCACCTTGGCGAAGAGCGTGCGCGCGCGGGCAACGAGCGCGTCGTCTGGCACCTCGTCGAGCGCGGCGAGATCGCGGAACAGCTCGGTCTCGGGCATGCGCACCCAGGCGGCGAGCCGCTGGCTGACGCGCGCCGACATTTCGGCCGCGCCGGCCTTGGTGAAGGTCAGGCAGAGGATCGCGCCGGGATCGACCCCGCCGAGCAGCAGGCGGAACACACGCGCGGCGAGGACCTGGGTCTTGCCGGTGCCGGCCGAGGCCGACAACCAGACATGGCCGTGCGGCGCGCTGGCCAGGCCCTGCTGCCCGGTCAGCCGCGGCAGGGCGCCGCTAGCGCCGCTCACGGCCATACCATTCGTCGCGCCGCATCAGCTGGTCATATTCGGCATAGGGCGCGAAATCGGGGTGCAGTTTGGCGGTGAATGGCTCGTCGCCGGTCAGCCACAGCTCGATCGCGGCGACGAGATGCGCCGCGGCACGCGCGGTGAAGTCTTCGGGCAGGTCCTTGCCCCCCTTCCCCGCCGGGTCGACCGGCGAGGTGACATAACCGAAGCGATCCTGCTGCTTGCCGAGCGACCAATATTCGAACAAGCGCGCCGCGCCGGCGATGCCGTCATAACCGCCACGCTCGGCGATCAGGCCGAGCAGGCCCAACTGCAGGCTGAACCCGGCACGCAGCGCGGCGGCGCTCGGCGGCATGCCGGTCTTATAGTCGATCACCGCCAGCGTGCCGTCGGGCATCCGGTCGATGCGATCGAACTTGCCGGTCAGCGTGACCCCGGCAATGTCGATCCGCCCGTCGCGCTCGACCGCGAGGACATTGCGCCCGCTCGCCGCCTGTTCGGCGATCCGCGTCGCGATCCAGTCGATCGCCTCGATCAGCCGCGGCTGCCACAGCGCGCGCATCATCGGGTGGGTGCGCTCGTCGCGCAGCATCGCCAGCGCGCGCGGCCGCAGCTTCTCGGGTGCGCAGTCATCGGTACGCGCCCATTCTTCGAGGATCGCATGCACCGCCGTGCCGCGCCACGCCGCGCTCGGGTCGGCATCGACCGGATCGAGCGGCATCAGCCGGAGGATGCGGCGCGCGTAGAAGGCATAGGGGTCGGCCTTGAGGCGATCGACATCGGTGACGGCGATGCGCTTCGGGCGCAGTTCGGCCGGCGGCACCGGCGCGGGGCGCTCGACCGGCTCGGGCGCGCCGGGATCGTCGAGTGCGCGCGTCCAGTGTTCGAGCGCGGTGGCGCGCTCGAAGCGCTCGCCGGCGAGCGCTTGCAGACGCAGCCAGAAGCGCGAGGCGAGCGCTGGCTGGGTCGCGTCGCGGCGTGCGCGGGTGATCAGCGCGCGCGGCGCACCGAGCGCGCCGGCCAGGTCATGCGCCGCGATCCCGACGCGGCGATCTAGCCCGGGCAGGCCAAGCTCGCTGCGGATACGCGGCGCGAGCCACGGATCGGGCACCGGCTTGCCCGGCCACACGCCCTCGTTGAGGCCACCGAGAATCATCAGGTCGGCGGTTTGCAATCGCGCCTCGATCAGGCCGTAAATGGCGAGCCGCGGATGTCCGCCCTGCGGTGGCCGCACCGCCTGCTCGTCCATCAGCGTGCGCAACAGGCCGGGCAAGCTCGCCGGATCGATGGTGGGCGGGCCATGGGCGGCATCGGCCTCGAGGCCCGACAGCAACATCGCCGCCGCGCGACCGGCCGGCCCGCCCCATAGCGCATCGCCGCACAGCGCCTGCGCCGCCTCGCGCAGCGCGGCGACCAGCGTGGCGAGATCCTGCTCACCGGCATCGAACACCGCCTCGATCGGCGCCAGCAGCGCGCGCGCTTCGGTCCACCACGAAGCGGCACGCGCGCGAAGGTCGCGTTCGCGCTCGGGCGGATGGGCGAGATGATCGTCGATCCCCGCCAGCCCGGCCGCCGGTCGCGGACCACGCAACGCACGATCCAGCGCACGCACCCCATCGAGCCATGCCAGCCGCGGCGCGCCGAAGCGGACCAGCGGGTGCTTGAGCAGCGTCAGCAACGCGAGCGGCGCGAAACGCTGCGTCGCCGCTTCGGCGAGCGCGGTCAGCAAGGTGCCCGACGGCAACAGCGACAGCGGGCGGCCGGCGGAATCGTCGATTTCGATCCCCCAGCGCGCGCAGTGTGCCGCGACGCGCCGCGCCAGCGCGCGATCCGGGGTGACCAGCGCGGCGGTACGCCCTTCGGTCTCCAGCGCCTCGCGCAGCGCCAGCGCAATGGCCTGTGCTTCCTCGGCCGGCGTCGCCAGCTCGGCAGCGGTGATCCCGCTCAGCCGCCGCTGGTCGGCGTCGAGTGTGGTCCATTTGCCGGTGAAATCGGCCGGCGCGAAGGCATTGGCGATGGCGCGCCCGCGCGCGATCGTCGCGTCATGGCCGCCACCCTCACGCCACACCTCGAACTCGCCGCGATTGACCCCCATGCGATCGAGCAGCAGCTTGAGATGGAATTGCGGGTGCGTCTCGATCGACGGACGCCGGCGACCCGTCGCCGGGTCGGGGGCATGCGGCCCGAGCGATTGCCATTCGCGCTCATCCATCTCGGTCGCGAGGCCGGCGAGCACGACCATGCCATCGGGCAGTTCCGACACGCAGCGCAGCAGCCGTGCCACGGCAGGTGCGGAGTCGGTGATGCCCGCCGCACAGACAAAGCCGGCCGGCGACCGCACCCGCCAGCTCCTGGCCGCACGATCGAGCAGCAGGCCACGCCGCGCGGCGCCATCGACCATGCCGAGACACGCAAGCTCGGCCGGCCAGCGCTCGATGACCGCACTGAAGAGCGCAAGCGAACGATGCCAGTGCGTCGACAGTTCCTCGGCGAGCTCGATCGCCTTTAGTCGCGACGGTGCGACATCCTCGACCAGCAACTGGTCGAGCGTGCGCGCCAGTTCGCCGGCAAGCCTAACCGCCTCGGCCGCGTCGACGGGCTGGGCGGTGCGGCGCCGTTCCTCGCTCACCAGCCGCGCGAGGATCAGGCGTCGCCGCAACGGATCGATCGCCGGCGCCACCGGTGCAGCATCATCGGCGGGGTCGAGCATGGCGCCGCCCGCCTCGTCGAAGCTGGGATCGCCGATCGCGACGAGGCGCGGCAACAACAGGCCTCCGCCGCTTGCCCGCACGAAAGCATCGGTCACCGCACGCTTGGCGCGGTTGTTGGGCAGCAAGATCAGCCCGCGCGCAAGGCCAAGCGGATCGGCACCGAAGCGCCGGATCAGCCCTGCCGCAAGCGCATCGGCAAAGGCCCGATGAACCGGGATGGTGTAGAGCGCGGGCCGGGTGCGGCCATGATCGCGCTCATCCATCGGCGATCAGGGCCTCGGTCGCTGCAATCGCCTGGGGTGTGCCAACGTCGAACCACAGCCCCTGATGGACCAGGCCATAGGCGCGCCCGGCGGCAATCGCGCGCTCCCAGAACAGCATCGTGGAGAACGGGCCCTCGGGCCAGTCGGCGATGAGTCGCGGCGAGAGGATCTGGACGCCGGTGTAGACGAACGGCGCGACGCGGCCCGGCTTGCGTCGGCCGGTGATGCGGCCGTCGGCGGCAAGATGAAAATCGCCCTGCCCGCCATGGTTGTGCGCGCGCGCCAGCGGCACCATCAGCAACAGCGCGTCCATCTTGGCGTCGTCCCATTGCGCGGCGAGCATGCGGATCGCGTCGGTCGGGCCATCGATCCACAGATTGTCGCTGTTGACGACAAGGAACGGCTTGTCGCCGATCAGCGCGCGCGCCTGGACCAGCCCCCCGCCCGTCTCCATCAGCTTGCCGCGCTCGTCCGATATGACGATCTCGATCCCCGACACGCGGTTCTTGAGATGCGCTTCGAGCGCGTCGGCCAGATAATGGACATTGACCACGGCGCGCTTGATCCCGGCCGAGCGCAGGCGCCCGAACACATGGTCGAGCAGAGTCCGCCCCGCCACCTCGACCAGCGGCTTGGGCCGGGTTGCGGTAAGCGGGCGCATGCGCTTGCCCAACCCCGCGGCCATCACCATCGCGGTTTCCGGCACCGCACCGCGCGCGGCCGGCCGGATCGAAAGCGTGCGCTTGGCGCTCATGCTGCGGCAATCACCATCGGGTCGCCGCGTTTGTCGGCCGGGATCGTCGCATCGAACCACGCTGCGACCGGTGCCAGCGCGGGATGCGCGAGATCGCGGTCGAGATAACGCCAGACGCGCGGGCAGAGCGTCGGGTAGCGCGGCTTGCCGTCGCGCTGCCACAGCCGCGTGAAGATGCCGATGATCTTGGCGTTCCGCTGCGCGCCGAGCACATGATAGGCGCGGTCGAAATCGGGCTCGGCCGTCGCTCGCGCGCAATAATAATCGAGCATCGTCGTTTCGAGTGCCGGCGATACGTCGCGGCGCGCATCCTGCAGCAGCGAGACCAGGTCGTAGGCGGCATGCCCGGCCAGCGCATCCTGGAAGTCGAGCAGGCCGAGCCCATTGGCGGTGAGCATTAGATTCTCGGCGTGATAGTCGCGCAGCACCGTGACAGGCCGCGACGGCAGCGCGAGATCGAACACCGCGTCCCACGCCGCATGATAACTCGCCAGGTCCGCCTCGATGCCGATCGCCGGGCAATACCATTCGACCAGCAGGTCGGCCTCGCGGCGCAGCACGGCATGATCATAGGGCGCGGCCGCCACCGCGTCCTCGGCGTGCAGCGCGATCAGGATGTCGATCGCCGTCTCGTACAACATCGTCTCGCGCGCCGGATCGGCATCGACCGCCTCGCGCATCCGGTCGTCGCCGAAATCCTCGAGCAGCACGAGGCCCTGGGCGAGATCGATGCCGTGGATCTTCGGCGCGGCAAAACCCCGCTCGCACAGCCATTCGGCGATCGCGATGAACGGGCGCGGATCCTCGTGCGGCGGCGGCGCGTCCATCAGAACGGCGCGGCGCTCGCCGTCGACGATGCGGAAATAGCGGCGAAACGACGCATCGCCGGCGAGCGGCAGGATGGTTGCCCCGCCCCAGCCATGGCCCGCGAGGAAAGCGACCGCTCCGGCCGGGGGAATCATATCTGGCGCCATCGCGCTTCCCAAGCCGGGGGCACCTGCGCTGTCAAGGCGCGCGCACCATCGGGCAGCATCGCCAGGGTCAGGGCCAGGGCGTCGGGCCAGTGCCCGGGGGCATGTTCGGGCCACTCGATCACCGTCACCGAATCGCTACGCGCCTCGTCAAGGCCAAGTTCCTCGAGCTCGGCCGGATCGTCGATGCGATAGAGATCGACATGCAGCACCGGAATCCGCACCTCGGGCGGATCATAGGGCTGGACGATCGCAAAGCTCGGGCTCGGCGCCTCGCCAGTCAGTCCCAACGCCGCCAACAGGCCGCGCGCGATGCTCGTCTTGCCGGCGCCGAGCGGGCCGGAGAGCGTGATGACGTCACCCGGAACGACGCACGCCGCCAGCGCCGCACCGAACGCCTCGCTCGCGGCAGGATCAGCGAGCCGGCGCATCAATAGCCCGTCAGCAACATGTCGAGCGCGTTCATGATCGTCGCCTGCTCATGCGCCAACGACACGACATGTCGCCCCAGCGCACGGACGGGGACAGCGGCGGCGGATTGCGTCACCATGACAAGGCGGACGCTGTCGATTTCGAAGAAGGGGTTTAGCCGACCGAACGGGTTCGCCAGGAACCCCAGCGGCATCAGCGGCACGACGAAGCGACTGTCGAGGCTCGACAACAGATCGGCCTGGCAATCGAGCAACAGCGCCTCGCCGGTGCCCGGCCGATAGACATCGAACCGTGCCATCAGAACAGCCGATAACGCTCCAGCGGCAAGCCATGTTCGGCGATATAGGCGTTCCAATCCTCGATCGCGGCTTGATTTTCCTCCAGCCAGCGCGCGCCCTTCTCGGCGCGAATACGTTCACGCAGCGCTTCCTCGCACACACGCGATACGTTGATATCCAACGCCTTTGCCTCGTCGATCAGCGTTGAATCGATCGACAGATTGATCGCGCGCCGGAAAGGAACGCTTGTTTCACCGACACGGGAACGAGACATGACCGCACTCCTTATGCGCAGACAATATGCGCACTTGCTGGATCAGGCAAGCGGCCGGCGAGGGAGATCGACGGTCACGAAGGTCCCTTCGCCGGGTTCGGAAACGAGCTCGATCGTGCCGCCATGCGCCTCGACGAATTGCCGAGCGAGCGGCAGCCCCAATCCCAGCGCGCGCTCACCGTCGCGCGTGATGCCGGGCTCGGCAAAGCGGTCGAACGCGCGGCTCACCTCACCGACGCTCATCCCGGCGCCGTCATCGGAGACAACAATCCGCGCCGCGGCGGCCGTACCGTCGCCATGCAACAGCACGCGCCCGCCCTCGGCGGCACCGGCAATGGCGTGACGTAACAGATGTTCGATCACCTGGCGCAATCGCTTGGCATCGCCGCGCACGGTGCCGATCGATGGCTGAATATCGATCGCAAAGTCGATCTTCTTGCGCTTCGCCGCCGAAGCCAACGCATCGGCGGCGGCGCGCGCGACGGCATCGAGATCGACGTCGAGCTTTTCGAGCACGGGCGTGCGGCCGTCATGTTGCGTCAGGTCGAGCACCTCATCGACCAGGATTCCGAGTCGCTCGACCGAATCGAGGATCGCGGTGACATAGGCGTCGCCGTCCTTGCTCAGCTTGCCGGCATAACCTTCGCTCAGCATCTCGGCGAAGCCGCTGATCGAGGTCAGCGGGGTGCGCAGCTCATAACTCATATTGGCGACGAAGGCGGTCTTGACCTGGTCGGCCGCCACCAGCGCTTCGTTGCGATCGCGCAGCGCATGTTCGATCCGGCGGCTGTCCGAGACGTCGAGCATCGTGAACAGCCCGTTGCCGTCGGGGAGCGGCACTGCGGCGAGATCGAAATGGCGCCCATCGGCAAACGCCGCGCTGCCGCCGCGGCCCTGTCGCTCGACGGTCGCGGCGCGCACGAGATCACTGATCAGGCTCGCTCTTCCCGGTTTTACCAGTCGCGACGAGACCGCGGTTACCAGTGCGTCGACGCGCGGATGCCCGGCGAGGAATTCCTCGTCGAGGCCCCACACCGTGCGGAATTTGTTGTTCCACAGCTGCAGCCGCCCGTCGGCCGCGAACACGCCGATTGCCTCGGCAAGATTTTCGAGCGTCGCAGTGCGCACGCGCAGCAGCGTGTCGCGCGCGCTCGCCAGCTGGACCTGTTCGGTACGGTCCTCGAAGATCAGCAGCAGGCCGCCATCGGGCAGCGGCTGCGCCACGACGCGCAGATGCACGCCGCCCGGCAGATGCCAGTTCTCCTCGATCGCCCCGCCGGCGGCGAGGAACCAGTCGCGTCGTTCGGCCTTCCAGCCGGGGAAGTCGCGCACCTCGGGCAGGCGGTTGGTTTCACGCATCCGTTCGAGCACGCGATCGAACTCGGGCCGGTCGGCCAGCCATTCGCTCTTCATCGCGAACAGCCGGCGGAACGGCTGGTTGCAGAAGGTCAAGGCACGATCGGGCGCGAACTGCACGACGCCGGCCGAGAGCCGGTCGAGCATCGCACGCTGCGCATCGCCGAAGCGCTTGATCCAGGCACGCGCCTGTTCGAGATCCTCGATATCGACCGCAAAGCCGGCAACGCCGCCCGTCGGCATCGGCACGTCATATACGCGAAGCATGCGGCGCTCGCCCTTGATCGTCGCCGGCATGGCCTGCATCTGTAGCGTGCCGCTGTCGCGCGCGAGCATCGCGCTGGCCAGCGGCCCGCCGATCCCCGATCCCTCGACCAGTTCCAATCCGCGGCGAATCACATCCTCGGCATCGGCACCATCGACCGCATCGACATAGCGGCTGTTGACCATGGCGAGACGCATGTCGTCGCCGCGATACCACATCGGCAGCGGCGTCGCCTCGATCAGCCCGCTCAACACGTCGAAGGCGTGATGCGCCTCGGCAACGTCCGCCTTCAGTTTCGCGATCTCGGCTTCGCTCTCGCTCGCGTCGAACCACCACAGCACGACGCCGCCCGGCGCCTGCACATCGCGCGGCGCACGCTGCCCCTTTATCATCAGCGCGCGCGCGGAGCCCTGAACGCGGACGGCGCGCGAAAAGGCGCGGCCGGATTTCTGCGCGGCGGCAATGTCGGCGGACAAGGCGGTGAGCGCGTCCTTCGCCAGGCCGGTCGTCTCACCGGCAAGATCGTCGAGATAGGTCGGCGTGGCGGTGAGGCCGAGCCAATCCGACAGTCGGGCCGGCAATTCCAGCCGGCCATCGGCGCGCACGACCATGGCCAGCGCGGGCGCCCCCGCGAGGAGGGCGGCCATGCGCCCATTCTCGGCCAGGGCGCTGGCCGCTGCGCGCCGGGCGCCGACCCCAAGGTATAGCAACCACATACCGCCACCGATCAGCAGCGCCACGGCGACCCCGGCGATCATGATCGACGGGAGCGAGCTAGGCGGCATAGCGATCGGCGCTGTTGCGCATCTTGCTCGGTTGGCACGCCATCATCCGCTGATCCTTAGGCTATCCAGGCGACCTTGGGGAAGCGCACTCGACACGAAAAAGGGCCCGACCAATTGGCCGGGCCCCTTCATGCGTCGCCGAGGCGCCGGCTGACCGGCGCACGCCACGATCAATAGCGGTAATGGTCGGGCTTGAACGGTCCTGCGACCGGCACGCCGATATAACCGGCCTGCTTCGGGGTGAGCTGCGACAGCTTCACGCCGAGCTTTTCGAGGTGCAGCGCCGCGACCTTCTCGTCGAGATGCTTGGGCAGGACATAGACCTCGTTCTTGTACTGCTCGCTCTTGGTCCACAGCTCGATCTGCGCCAGCGTCTGGTTGGTGAAGCTGGCCGACATCACGAACGACGGGTGACCGGTCGCGCAGCCGAGATTGACCAGCCGGCCCTTGGCGAGGACGATGATCTGCTTGCCGTCGGGGAACTCGACCAGGTCGGTGCCCGGCTTCACTTCGGTCCACTTGTAGTTCGACAGTGCCGCGATCTGGATCTCGCTGTCGAAATGGCCGATGTTGCAGACGATCGACATCGGCTTCATCGCCTTCATGTGATCGGCGGTGATGACGTCGGCATTGCCCGTGGCGGTCACGAAGATGTCGGCGCGGGTCACCGCTTCCTCCATCGTCACGACCTCGAAGCCCTCCATCGCCGCCTGCAACGCGCAGATCGGGTCGACCTCGGTGACCATCACGCGCGCGCCGCCATTGCGCAGCGACTGTGCCGAGCCCTTGCCGACATCGCCGAAGCCGGCGACGCAGGCGACCTTGCCGGCGAGCATCACGTCGGTCGCGCGACGGATCGCGTCGACCAGCGATTCCTTGCAGCCATAGAGATTGTCGAACTTCGACTTGGTCACGCTGTCGTTGACGTTGATCGCCGGGAACGGCAGCTCGCCCTTCTTGGCGATCTCGTACAGGCGGTGCACGCCGGTGGTGGTCTCTTCCGACACGCCCTTCAAATTCCTGACCGTCTCGGTCAGGTAACCCGGCTTCTTGGCGACGAACGCCTTCAGCGCGCGCTGGAACTCGACTTCCTCTTCATTCTCGGGCTCGCCCAGCGTGTGGCCGGCCTCGAGCTTGGCGCCCCACAGCGCGAACATCGTCGCGTCGCCGCCATCGTCGAGGATGATGTTGGCGGTCTGGCCTTCGATCTCGCTGTCCCAGCTGAAGATGTCGCCGACATAGTCCCAATAGTCCGCCAGGCTCTCGCCCTTGATCGCGAACACCGGCACGCCGGTCGCGGCGATCGCGGCGGCGGCATGGTCCTGGGTCGAGAAGATGTTGCAGGTCGCCCAGCGCACATCGGCGCCCAGCGCGGTCAGCGTCTCGATCAACACCGCGGTCTGGATCGTCATGTGCAGCGAGCCGGTGATGCGCGCGCCCTTGAGCGGCTGCGACGGGCCGAACTCGCTACGCAAGCTCATCAGGCCCGGCATCTCGGTTTCGGCGATGTTGATCTCCGCCCGGCCGAAGTCGGCGAGGCCGATATCGGCAATGACATAGTCGGTCGGACGGTCGAGAACGCTGGCCACGGGAATCTCCGGATATAAGGTAAGTTGGGCGCCACATAGGCGCAGCGCCTCCCCAAATCAAATATAACGATATCTTTATATGTTTGAAACGCAACGGCTGCCGCATTGGCCGTCCGGGCACGCGCTCGCACATCTCGCGCAACGGACCGAGCGATAAGAAAATGCTTTCGACGCGCCTTGTCGCCGATCACCCGACACCGCAGCGCAGAAGGCGCGCCACGCGACGCGCTGAGCCGGACCGAATGCCCACTGCAGGGCTGCTACCAGCCGGTCCCGACGATTTCCTCGTACAGCGCGCCGCAGCGCGTCCGCAGTTCGGCTTCCTCCTCGGGCGAAATTCTGCCCCGCCAGGAATCCGCCATCGCCGACGAGTCGCGTACCAGCGCGTGGACTGTGTTGCCGTCCGGCTCGACGATCGCGCCCTGCGTCGCCTGCGCCACCGCGCGGCGCATCGCGCTGCTATAATCGATGTGCAGCGCAGCCATGACGCGCTCCATCTCGCTGTCCGGGGCACGGCAGAAATGCTCGTGCGACCAGAAGGCGGTCGCGCCGGGGAACCGGCGATAGGTCTCGAGCGCATGGGCATTGACCACCGACCAGAACAGCCCGGCGCGGGCCGCGGCGGTGGTCGCCGCATCGCGAGTCGCAGCATCGATCACGCCCTGCGCGACCATGTCGTCGAGCGGCAGCGCCTCGTGCCAGCCAACCCGCCGCAGCGACGCGAAAAACGCCGCCGGATGCTTGATCGTGAAGACGACCTGGATACCGTGCCGGTCGATCAGATACTGGCTCGACAGCGACATGAACGGGCATTTGAACACCAGTCGACGGGGGCGAAACAAGCGCGCAGCGGCAAATTCGCGCGCCGCGCGCGTACCCTTGAGCCAGCGCCCGAAACGGTTGTGGTCGACAGGGGGACGACGGAAACGAACGCCATCGGCGGCGAGAAAGCGGTCGATCACCGCGTGCCACTGGGCATCAGCCACATCGCCCGCGATAAAGCTGTAGGTTGCGTCCTCGATCCCGAACACCGGGTTGAACGGCTCGAAGATCTGCCGACTACGCGAATCCGCGGTCAGGAAACTTCCCAACAGCGTCGTGCCGCTGCGATGCGTGCCGCAAACGGCGATGCGCCGGTCGGCGCCGAGACCACGCGAGTCGCCAAGTCGCGCTATCAGGCGATCGACGGGCCGGGTCTGGAGGAACACGGGTCAATCCTAGGCTGGGGTATCGCAACCTACCATCGCTGCCTGACAAGTCGATGATAAATTTGTAACAAAATGCGCGCAAAATGTGTGCAAGGGCCATGTTTTCCCGCAAGAGGCCGTCACATCGCCATGGAATGACGATGAAATATGCCGGCAATATCATGAACAATCTGTCATGTTGCAGCACGCGACGCAGATTTTGGAGAGCTGAACCGCCGCTCAGGCGTGGCCGGCCGCGCTTGCCAGCATTGCAGGATCGATGCCCGCCGAGATGAACCCACCATGCCACCGTGCACTGACATCGACATCATAAAGCAAGCCGAGGTCGCCCGGCACGTTGAACCAGCCGTGACGAGTCATTTCCTCGTCGAGTTGGCCCTCGCCCCACCCAGCATAGCCCAGCGCGACCAGCCAGCGACGCGGGCCGGTGCCGTCCGCCAGCGCCTTGAGGATATCGATCGTCCCGGAAAGCGCCCAGCGCCCGGCGACATCGATCGTGTCCTGCCCGCTCCAGTCGGGCGAGTGCAAAACGAAGCCACGCCGCGAATCGACGGGTCCGCCGAAATGGATCGGCGCGTTGGGCGACACGCCGGGCGCGATCTCGAACTGCTCGAGCAGATCGTGCAGCCCGAGCCCCTCGATCGTCGCGCCGATGCCGATGCCGATCGCCCCCTGCGGGTCATGCGCGCAGACCGCGATGACCGCGCGATCGAAGCGCGGATCGCCGATGCCGGGCATGGCGAGCAGGAACTGTCCTGTCAGGAAGGGGGCGGAATCCATCGCCCGCCAGCATAATGCTTCGGACGCATACCGCCATGCTTGAAATCCGCCGCCAGTGTTGCGACGTACGCTCCCGACCGCCGCGCCACTGCGGCCCAACAGGAGAGTTCCCCCATGACCATCGGCGTTGGCGATCGCGTGCCCAGCCTAACCCTCACCAAGGTCGGCGAGAGCGGACCCGAGCAGGTCAGCTCTGACGAATATTTCAAGGGCCGCAAGGTCGCGCTCTTTTCGGTGCCGGGCGCCTTCACCCCGACCTGCTCGGCGCGCCACCTGCCCGGCTATGTCGACAAGGCCGACGAGCTCAAGGCCAAGGGCGTCGACGAGATCGCCTGCACCGCGGTCAACGACGCCTTCGTCATGGGCGCGTGGAGCAAGAGCGCGGGCGCCGGCAGCGCGGTGACGATGCTCGCCGACGGCAATGGCGATTTCGCCGAAGCGGTCGGCCTGACGATGGACGGATCGAAGTTCGGACTTGGCAAGCGCGGCCAACGCTATTCGATGCTGATCAACGACGGCGTGGTCGAGCAGCTCAATGTCGAGGCACCAGGCGAGTTCAATGTAAGTTCGGCCGAGCATCTGATCGGCGAACTCTAGGCTTTCACGGTCGCGGCGCGTGCGCGGTCATGTTATGACCGCGCACGCGTGGGGCACCAACGATCAGGAGAATGGCAGTGAGCGACACGGATAGCGACAAGCCGACGGCAGAGCATGAAAAGTCGTTCCTCGAGCGCGCCCAGGAGGCAATCGAGGACGCCGTCGAATCGACCGTCGATGCGGTCAAGGAACATCCGCTGGCCGCCGCGGCGATCGCGGCCGGTGCGGCAGCGGCGGTAGCCGGCGCTGCCTATGGCGCGAGCAAGCTGCTCGACAATGACGATGAGGCCGACGGCACGGCCAAGGATTGAACCGTTGCTTCGCGCCGAGCTTGCCACGCCCTCCCGGCGGGCAGGCCCGGGGCGAACGACGCAAGGTTCGCGGCGAACTGCGACCGCCGCCCTATTGCTTGCCAGACGGTCGTTACGGCATTAGCCGTCACCGATGACAGTAGCATCCGACATCGTCGCCGAACTCGATCGGCTCTATCGCGCTTCGGTCGCGCGCCTGCAGACCGCGCTGACCGCCTATATCACCAATGGCACCGTGCCCGATCCGGCGATGCGCCGCGACGGCAGCTTCGCCTATCCCGAAATTCACCTGACCTATAAGGGTGGCGACAGCCGGCCGGCGCCGATGCGCTCGTTCGGGCGCCTCGTCACCGAGGGCAATTACCGCATCAGCGTGACCAAGCCGGCGCTGTTCGCCGACTATCTCACCGAGCAGTTGACCTTCCTGATCGAGGACTATGACGTCACCGTCGCTGCGGTCCCGGGGCGGCAGGAAATCCCCTTTCCCTATGTCATCGATCCCGGCCGTGCGCTGAGCCTCGACGAAATCTCGGCGGTCGATCTGGCGCGGCATTTCCCCGCCGCCGAGCTGTCCCACATCGGCGACGAAATCGCCGACGGGCTCTATGCGGTCAGCGACGATATCTATCCGCTCGCACTGTTCGACGGGTTGCGCACCGATTTCTCGCTCGCCCGGCTGCGCCATTACACCGGCACCCCGCCCGAACATGTCCAGCGCTATGTGCTGTTCACCAACTATCACCGCTATGTCGACGAATTCGTCCGCTGGGCGTGCGGCCAGCTTGGCGAAGGCAGCCGCTTCACCGGCGTGTCGGGCGCCGGCGGCGTGATGATCCGCGCCGGCGACGATGTCGAGGCGGTGCTCGCCGACACCAGCGCTTGGCGCCGCCACCAGATGCCGGCCTATCACCTGATGGCCGCCGACGGCACCGGCATTACGCTGGTCAACATCGGCGTCGGCCCGTCCAACGCCAAGACGATCTGCGACCATCTCGCGGTGATGCGTCCCGAAGCCTGGATCATGATCGGCCATTGCGGCGGCCTGCGCCCGAGCCAGCGCATCGGCGACTATGTCCTTGCCCATGCCTATCTGCGCGACGACCATGTGCTCGACGATGTGCTTCCGCCCGAAATCCCCGTGCCGGCGATCGCCGAGGTGCAGCAGGCGCTGGCCCGCGCCGCCGCGACCGTGTCGGGCCAGAGCGGCGACGAACTGAAGCGCCGGCTGCGCACGGGCACGATCGTCACCACCGACGATCGCAACTGGGAATTGCGCTATTCGAAATCGGCGCTGCGCTTCTCGCTCAGCCGTGCCGCGGGCATCGACATGGAATCGGCGACGATCGCCGCGCAGGGTTATCGCTTCCGGGTGCCCTATGGCACGCTGCTGTGCGTCTCGGACAAGCCGCTGCACGGCGAGCTCAAGCTGCCCGGCCAGGCCAACCGCTTCTACGAGCGCGCGATCAACGAGCATATGCGCATCGGCATCGAAACCTGCGAGGAACTGCGCCGCGAAGGCGCCAAGCTCCACAGCCGCAAACTCCGCGCGTTCAACGAGCCGCCCTTCCGGTAAGCGGCTCGGCTAAGCGGCATGGTCGTCGGTCGGGGCGATGTAGCGTGACTGCGGGCGGATCAGCCGCCCGGTGAGCGCCTGCTCGCGCGCATGGGCGATCCACCCGGCGGTGCGCCCCATGGCGAAAACGCCGGTGAAGACGTCCGACGGGAAGCCGACCGCTTCCAGTAGCAGCGCGGTGTAGAATTCGACATTGGTTTCGAGCACCCGCTCGGGCTTGTGCTGACGCAAGATGTCGAGCGCGCTGGCCTCGACCTGTTCGGCAAAGCGAAGCCGCTGGTTGCCGCCACCGAGCCTGCGCAGCGCACCCTTCAGCGCATCGGCGCGCGGATCGCGCGTGCGATAGATGCGGTGGCCGAACCCCATCAGCCGGTTGCCGTCGGCCACCGCGCGCGTGAGCCACGCGCGCGGATCGCCCGCTGTCGCGATCGCGTCGAGCATGTCGATCACAGGGCCGGGAGCACCGCCGTGCAATGGCCCCTTCAGCGCGCCGAGCCCGGCGAGCACCGCGGAGGTCAGGCCTGCCTGGGTCGAAGCGACGACACGAGCGGCGAAGGTCGATGCGTTCAGACCGTGGTCGCAAACGGTGACGAGATAGGCGTCGAGCGCTTCAGCGCCCCCGCCCCCGCCCAGCATCCGGACGATGTCGGCGGCGTGGCGCAGCGTCGGCTCGGGCCTGATCGGTGCCGCTCCCGACGGTTCGCGGATCAGCGCCGGGATCAGCACCGCGGGCGCGGCGATCAAGCGCAGCGCATCCTGCAGCGTCACGCCGTCGGAGAGTAGCGCGACGCCCGCGCGCATCGCGTCATAGGGCTGCATTTCGGCGCAATGGCCGATCAGCGGAGCGACGATGTCATAGACTTCTTCCCGAGCATGACCCAGCATGGTGGCCAGTCGATCGGGCGGCGGCAGATCGTCGAAAAAGCCCCCGAACAACAAGTGCACGACGTCTTCGAAACCGCGCTGACCGACCAGCGCGTCGAGCGGAAAGCCGCGAATGATCAAGCGCCCGCCAAGGCCATCGACGTCCGACAATACCGTCTCCGCCGCCACGACATCTTCGAGACCACCGCGCATATCGTCACTCCCTTGTTGACCATTGGCCCGCGAAATGCTCGCCTGCGTGACATTCATCAATCTTGATCAAGTGAATCAATCATGCAACAATGGCTGAGCCGCGAAGAAGCACTGGCGATGCTCGGCGTCCGTGCGCAGACGCTCTACGCCTATGTCAGTCGCCGACTGATCGAGCGGCGCACCGACCCGGACGATCCGCGACGCAGCCACTATCGCGGCGAAGACATTCTCGCGCTGACCAGCCGCCGCGCGCGCGGGCGGCGCCGCACGACGATCGCCGCCAGCGCCATGGCATGGGGCGAGCCGGTGATCCGGACCTCGATATCGACGGTGCGCCATGGTCGATTGATCTTTCGCGGCCGCGATGCGGGCGAGCTCGCCGAAACGGCGACGCTGGAAGAGGTCGCCGCGCAGTTGTGGCAGCAGTCCGACATGGCGCCCTTTCGAGAGGCGGAGGCTGCGCCTGACCCGTTCGTCGCCCTGGCAGCTCTCGTCGCGAAGGGCCGATCGATGCTGGGGCGGTCCCCTGCCCGCCTGGTGGGCGACGCAAACGAAGCGGTGGCGGTGCTGGCGGCCGCTTTCGGCGGCCAGGGCGATGGCCCGGTCCATGAGCGACTGGCGCGGGGATGGTCAGTCGATGCCCGGCACGGCGACCTGCTCCGTCGTGTGCTGGTGCTGCTCGCCGACCATGAGTTGAACCCCTCGACCTTCGCGACGCGCGTCGCGGCCTCGACCGGCGCGTCGCTTCCGGCCAGCCTGCTCGCCGGCCTCGCCACGCTATCGGGTCCGCGCCACGGTGGTGCCGGGGCAACGCTGGCGGCGTTGCTCGCCGAAACCGCCGCGATCGGCACCGAGGCGGCGGTCATGCGCTGGCTTGCTGCGGGTCACCCGTTGCCGGGATTTGGCCACCCGCTCTACCCCCATGGCGACCCGCGCTGTGCCGCGCTGTTGGCCCATGTCACGCTCGATCCGGCGCTGGAAGAGCTGCGCAACGTGGTCGTCGATGCAACCGACGCGGCGCCGAATATCGACTTTGCGGTGCTGGCGATCACCCGCGCCGCGGCGTTGCCGCCGGATGCCGCCTTTCGCCTGTTCGCGGTCGCGCGATCGGTTGGCTGGGCCGCCCATGCGATGGAGCAGGCGGCCAGCGGTGGGGTCATCCGCCCACGCGCAATATACGATCCGGCATAGCGGAGAAAAGCTGCAGCTACGCTCTTCCGGTCTGTCGTGGCGCGCCGAATGACCCGACGGACACGCCGCGCCATTCGTGCGTTACGCGTGTTCCAGATCATCAAGGAGTACGACGATGGCAACCACCCGCAAGTCCAGCAGCAAGACAGACAAGCCGGCAACCGCAACCGCAGCGCGCCGCGCGACGACACCACGCCGCACGCGCAAGGCACCGACCAAATCGTCGAGCCATTGGGGCACTGCGGCGATCGTCGGCGGCGTGGCCGCCGTCGGTGCCGTCGCGACCGCCGCGCTGTTCATGCTGCGCGGCAATAGCTGGAGCGACATCGAAGAGCTGCTGTTCGACCGCGAAACTGCGCACCAGGCCGATGGCACCGATTCGTCAGCGTCATTCGATGCCCGGATCGCCGATGAAGGCACAATCCCCGGCTGAACGATCTTGTCGAGCGGGTCGCGCTGCGGCGCGGCCCGCTCTGCCGCGCTCGTCATGGTACAGCCGGCCCGAGTCCCGTCGTCCTCGCCCGCACCTTTCGCGCGGCCGATCGCCGCCGGGGATTTACGTCGTTGTACTTATTCCCCGCGCCGCCCCGATCATCTTATCCCGGCAGCATCTCAACAGGCGGCAGTTCACCATGATCACCTCCATCGCGCACCCGACCGACTTCTCGCCCGAGGGGCAAGTAGCCTTCGAACACGCGCTTCGCCTCGCCCTGGTCAATCGCTGCCGGCTCGACGTGCTGCATGTCCACACCCCCGATAGCGACAATGATTGGGACCTCTTCCCGCATATCCGCCCGATCCTGCATCGCTGGGGGTTTCTCGACACCGACGCGACGATCGATGACATATCGAGCAAGACCGGGGTCGCGATCCACAAGGTAGAGATCCGCGATACGGAAACCGCCGATGGCCTGTTGCGCTTCATGCAGAACCATCTGCCCGACCTGATCGTCATGGCGAGCCATGGGCGGACCGGGCTCAGTCGCTGGCTGGGCGGGTCGCTGTCGGCGGAAATGGTGCAAGAGACGCTCGTGCCGACGCTGATCTTCGGCCCGGCGGCAAAGCCCTTCGTCGATGCCAGAAGCGGACAGATCGATCTGAAGACCGTGCTCGTGCCGGTCGATCATGATCCCGCGCCCCAGAACGCCGTCCGCTTGCTGGATGCTGTTCTCGAGGGGCTCACGGTTGCGCGCGACTACATCCATATCGGGGAGGAGGCACCAACCCTGCTCGACGGCCAGCATGTCCGCACGCTTGGCGGGCCGCTGGTCGAAACGCTGCTCGACCAGGCGCGCCACGCCGGCCTGATCGCCATGCCGATGGCCGGACGCCACGGCCTGCTCGACGCGATCCGCGGCAGCACGACCGAGCGCATCGTCAGCGCAGCGACCTGTCCGGTACTCGCGCTACCCGCGGCATATGAGGTCTTCACCGCCGCGGCGTGACGGCTTGGCGGTATTGCCAAGAACGAATTCTCCTCGTCGCGGGCGCGTTCGCGGCGAGAAAAATCCAGCGCGTCAGCGACCACGCGCGCTCCTGCCGTGCCACACGCATCGCAAGCCCCGGGTGAAGGTGGCGTCGGCGCCGCCGTCGCACGCTTGTGCAATTTTCGTGTTTCATGGCAAGGGCCGGCGGTCGCCATCCTGGCCGCCACGCGGAAGCCGATCACGATGTCCCCTTCTCCCGACGGCATGATCGAAACGGCGTCTGCCGTAGATCCCCCCCGTCATGCATCTGACCGCACAGCGTGGGCTGCCATGGTCGACCGTGACACGCGCGCCGCAATGGCGCTCTATGTCGCGCTCGCGATCTGCTTTGCGGTCACCAGTTTCACCAATGACGTCGTGCTCGACATCGTTCGCGGCATCCTGAAGAAATCGGCGGACTGGCCGCTGCCTTCGACGCGACGGATGATCTTCGCGACCGGCGACTATTATGATCAATATCTGCTCGCCTCGATCAAGGACACCGCCTTTGCGGCCTGTCTGCTCGTGCTGGGGTTTCTGCTCCGCCACGCCTTTGCGGCACTGAGACGCGATCTGCCGGGGGCGAAGCGCTGGCGCGACATCCTGATCGCGCTGGCGATCGCCAGCATCTTCCTCTTCCAGATTACGCCGACCGGCATGGGACGCGTCTATGGTTATGTCTCGGTCGAGCCGTTCCTGCAGCAGCAAGGCTTCTACCATCGCCGCATCCTGCTCTCGGTGCTGGCGCACGACCTGCATCTCGGCGGCGTCTTCTACCCCCTGTTCAGCTGGATGATCGCCATCCTGGTCTTCGCACTGGCTGACCTCTATCTGCGCGGCAAGGGACTATTGCTGTCGCGGATAGAGCTTGCCGCGCTGCTGACGGTCGGGATCTTCTCGGCGATGCTCGCGTTGCCCGGTTATGTCGAGGTCGGCGTGCTCGGCCTGACCCTGCTGGCGCTGATCGCGTTCGAGCGCACCGGCCGCAGCACCATCGTTCAACCGGTATGCTTCGGGCTCGCGCTGCTGACGCACGAAACCGCCGCCGTCCTGGCGTTCGGCACGCTCGCGCTTTGCATCTTCGACCGGCGTTTCATGGTCCATTTCGCGGCGATCCTGGCGCTGTATCTTCTGATCTGGCTCGCCAGCTACGGTTTCGATCTCGGACGCGGCACGACGGCGCAGCTGACCGGCGGGAGCAGCAACATCGCGCGGTTCATCCCCACGCTGCCGCTGGTCGCGATCGCGCTGTTCGCCAGCTACAAGCTCGCGCTGGCGGCGATGGCGATGGCGGCGGTGCGGTTCGTCGCGGCACGAGATTTCCGCCGCGCGGCGTTGATCGCCATGGCGACAGTCGGCGGGGTCGCGCTGACGGCGATCGCGACCGACTATACGCGCATGGTCTCGTTCGGCAGTTTCGCGCTGATCGTCGCGCTGCCCGCGGTCGTGCCGCGCCTGTCCGGCCGGCAGCGGCTCGGCTGGGCGCTCGCCAATCTGCTCGTGCCGACGCTGTACGTCGCGGCGCATGCCGGGATCGTCACCTATCCAGGGCTTTACGGCTTCGTGCTCACCCATGCTTTCGGGATGCGCGGCTGATCGGGGAGCGATGCCGCCCATCGCACCGGCTCGACCAGCGCGGAGCCGAGCCGCACCGATCCGAACACCGACAGATGCGTCGCATTGCGATAGAGCAGTTTCCCATCGGCCTGCGCCGGGCAGATACCGTTTTCACACAGTGCGGGAATGGGCGTCCAGATGCGGACACCTTCGCGTCGCGCGATCCGGGCGATCGTCTCGGCTTCCCGACGACGTTGTTCGTTGACCTCCGAGACAGCAAGTTTCGCGCCGGGTCCGCTCAGGAAAACTTCCCGGCGGATGTAATTTATCGGCTGGGCGGGCGTGTCCCGCGCGATCACGACCTTCAGGCCCGAACGACGGATCGCCGCGACGACCAGTTCCAGCTGATCGCCCCAGCTCTTGTCGGAATGCGTCCAGTCACCGGCGACGATGACGCCGACCATCCCCTCGCTGCGACGCAAGGCCGGCAAATCGGCGAGAACGCCGGCGTTGAACCGATCGCACGCGTCACGGGTCGCCCGTCGCGCCGTTTGCCCGACATCGAACCCGGTCGGCGCGCATGCCGCCATCGTGCGCACGACGATACGGACGCCGGTGCTTTGTGCCGCGGCGTCGATCCCATAAGACAGCTGTGACGCGTGTGAATCGCCGTAGAGCAGCACCGATCGCGCCGCGTCATGCTTCCCCAGGAAGCAGCGCGGACCCTGACCGTCGCGGCCGCAGAACGGGAAGTCGCGCTTTTGGGCCAGCCGGCCAATGTTATATTGCGCGAGGATCGCGTTGGGCGGCAACGCCCGGCCCGACCAACGCAGCAATCCCACCGCCGGCAGTACGCACAACAGCAACACGCCGACCGTCACGGCGATCGTCGCCCGGTCTGACATCTGCGCCAATCCGCGTCGCGCGATGATCGGCTTTTCCACCCACCGCCAACTGGCAATCGCCAGCCCCAGTGCCGCCGCCATCAGTAGCGCGGTGGCAAAGGCGCTTACCTGCCCCGCCCACCAGATCCGCGCGAAGGCCAACAGTGGCCAGTGCCACAGATAAAGACCATAGGAGCGCCGGCCGAGATAGATCATCGGCGCCGATCCCAGCGCGCGCGCGACCGGCGTGCGCGGCGCGCTAGGGCCGCCAAGGATCAGCATCGCCGCGCCGACGACCGGCAGCAGCGCGAAATAGGACGGATACAGGACCAGACCGCGAAACAGGACGGTCGATGCTACCAGGGCGGCTAACCCCATCGCGAGCAGCGCTCCCGCCCAGCGCGAGGGTATCGGGCCGATCCGGCTCAGCAACCCGCCCATGGCCAGTTCCCAGGCCCGTGTCGGCAACAGATAGAAGCTGCCGACGGGGTCACGCGGCGTTAGCACAATGCTCGCTGCCAGCGACGCGGCGATGACGATGGCCAGCATGAGAACCACCGGATCGACGCGGCCGAGGCGCCGCCCATCGCCGATCTTCTTCAGTGCGACGAGGATCAGCGGCCAGACAAGATAGAATTGCGCCTCGACCCCCAGCGTCCACAAATGCTGCAGCGGCGACAGTGCGCTGCGCGGCGCGAAATAATCCTGCGCGAGCGCGACGAAATGCACATTGGCGGCAAAGGCCAGCGCCGAAAAGCTGGTCTGCGCGAGGAACGATTGCTCGTCGGGGAGCAATAGCACGAATCCTGCTGCGAGCACGGCAAGCAGCATGACCACGAGCGCCGGCACCAGCCGCCGCGCGCGCCGGGCGAAGAAGGCAACGAGATCGACCCGCCCCGACCGCGCCTGTTCGTCCAGCAGCAGCCGCGTGATCAGGAAACCCGAAATGACGTAGAAGACGTCGACGCCGACGAACCCGCCGCCCGTGCCGCGCACACCACAATGCGCGGCCAGCACCATGCCCACCGCGACCGCACGCAACCCGTCGATATGCCGATCCCGCGACTCATCGCGGGTGTCGATATCAACGGCACCCAATCTTTCCCGCACAGCACCTCCCGCTGGATTCCCCAGCGATAGCGCGCCGCGAGCTGATAGGCGAACAGCATATCCTCCTCGCGCGCGCCGACCCCGATATTGTGGATCACGAGCCAGCCATTCGGCCCACGCCGATCGGACACCAGACCGATATGCGGAATCCACCCCTGGATCAGGCAGAGAAGATGTCGCCGGGAAGCCATCCCGTTCGATCGTTAGGCACCGGCCGTTGCGCGCGATGGCGCTTCAACCAGGTCTGCAAATTCGGCACCCGGCGATGGTCGATGTTGCGATCGGGCGCGCGCAAGCCCCAGCGCTTCGGGTAGGCCGAAAAGGCGGCGCGCATGTCGCTGTTGACCAGAACCTGCAGATCCTGCCTTAACGCATCGCGATAGGCCCGGATCAGAACATCGGTGCACACGCCGCGCTGGCGCGGCACGTCGCCGCCGGGAAAGGCCAGTTTGCTGTAGCCCGAATCATAAGTGAGCGTGACACCCACCTGCCGCCGCGCCGCGGCGATAAGCCGGGTCGCGGCGCTCGGCGTCACTGCCCTGGCGCAGCCCGGCAGAGCGCAGGCCGCGCCCAACCCGGCCAGCAATATACGGCGATCCATCATCCTCGCCATCTGTCCCTGCCTCCGATGGGCAGCTTATCCTGCCTGTCCGATCCGCGGTGTGAAAAAGCCGTGCAGGTCCGGTTCTCTCACGATCCCGGCGTCAGCTCGAACTCGACCAGCAGCGTTATTCTTGTGACGACATTGCCAGACGCCGACGACGTTGCACCTAGCGTCTCCGCCAACTGCCAAGCAACGCGGTTGGGACTTTCCACTTGGTCACTGATCCGCCGCAAGGCCGACACATGCATGCCTAGGGACGCGGCCGTTCGCTCGGCCTTGGCATATGCGAGGGTGAGCGCGGCAGAACGAGCGCGATCGATCGCAGCGGTATCATTTGTCAGGATGCCCGATACGACTGGCTTTGTGACGCCATCCTTCTTGAGCGCCGCCGCAACCCGATCTGCGGATGCCCGATCCGCAACATCGAAGCGAAACTCATCGGACAACGATATCGGTTCACTACCGACCGTATCCGCTACGTCGCCATATTGCTCGTTGCCGATAAATCCCTGCAACGATGACCTGTCCGGTGGCGAAACAGTCGCTGCCATCGCGGCCATCTCGCGCACGATTATGGCATGGTGCTTGTCGATTTCAGCCTGCAGAGAATCGAGTGAGGCACCGCGCGTTATCAACACGCCGGTAACACGAAACCGGTCGGGCGGCGTCTCGACACTACCGTCCGTTACGATTTCTACTCTTACCGGTTCCCGCAACAATGTTGCAGGAACCGGCAGCTCGAAGGCGCCCGCCAACAGCAAGGCGAGCAGATTTACCATCCGCTGGCATGGCCCTTGTTCTGCTTGTCGAGCCACGCCTTCAGCGGCGCGAAATAATCGACCATCGCCTGGCCGGACATCTCGCGGCTGCCGGTGAACGCCTGCAGCGCGTCGGGCCATGGCTTCGATTGGCCCATCGCCAGCATCGCGTTGAGCTTCGCGCCGACCTCCTTGTTGCCGTAGAAGGAGCAGCGATGCAGCGGCCCCTTCCACCCGGCCTGCTTGCACGCCGCCTGGTAGAACTGGAACTGCAGCAGCCGCGCGAGGAAATAGCGCGTATAGGGCACGCTCGCCGGGACATGATATTTGGCGCCGGGGTCGAAGCGCGTTTCGTCGCGCGCGACCGGGGGCACGATGCCCTGATATTTCAGCCGCAGGTCGTTCCAGCCCTTCTCGTAACCGCTCGCCGGGATCGCGCCCGAAAACACGCCCCAGCGCCATTTGTCGATCAGCAGGCCGAACGGCAGAAAGGCGACCTTGTCCATTGCCTGGCGCAGCAGCAGGCCGATGTCCTTGTCGGGCGTCGGCACCTTGGCCTGGTCGAGCAAGCCGATCTGCACGAGGTAGTTGGGCGTGATCGACAGCGCGACGAAATCGCCGATCGCCTCGTGGAAACCGTCATTGGCGCCATTTTCGTAGAGGAAGGGCTGCCCGCTATAGGCGCGCTGATAATAATTGTGGCCGAGCTCGTGATGGATCGTGACGAAGTCGTCGGCATTGACCTTCATGCACATCTTCACCCGGATATCGTCCTTGTTGTCGATATCCCAGGCCGAGGCATGACAGATCACCTCGCGGTCGCGCGGCTTGGTGATCTGCGAACGCTCCCAGAAAGTCGGCGGCAACGCCGGGAAGCCGAGCGAGGAGTAGAAGCCCTCGCCCGCCTTGACCATCTTGACCGGATCATAGCCCTTGGCCGCGAGCAGCGCGCCGGTGTCGAAGCCGAGGTCGCCCGCGCCGGGCGGGGCGACGAGGTCATAGATATTGCCCCATTCCTGCGCCCACATATTGCCGAGCAGGTCGGCGCGGATCGGGCCGGTCTTCGACTGGACCTTGTCGCCATATTTCTCGTTGAGCTTCCAGCGGACATAGGTGTGCAGCGCGAGGTAGAGCGGCTCGACTTGCTTCCACAATTTGTCGGTCAGCGCGGCGAACTGGTCGGGCGTCATGTCGTAGCCGGCGCGCCACAGCGCACCGACATCCTTGTAGCCGAGCTCGACCGCGCCCTGGTTGGCGATCGTCACCTGCCGGGCATAGTCGCCGCGCATCTGGGCACCGACATTGTCGTGCCAGCTGGTCCACATCTCCTGCAGCTTGGCCGGGTCGCGCGTCGTGCCCATCGCCGCCTCGATGTCGCTACCGTTGATCGGCTTGCCGTCGAGCGTGCCGCGACCCTTGCCGTACTGAGACGACATACGCGTGACGATCGTCGCCAGTTCGTCGGCCGCGCCGGGCCTGGTCGGCGCGGGCAAGGTGAGACCGCTGCGCAGCAGGTCGATCTTGCGCGCGGTGTCGACCGACAGGCCCGGAATGCCGGCAAACTTCGCCGCTTCGGTCGCGAGCTTGACCTGCAACTCGGTCTGCCGCGCGCCGGCCTGCGCAGCGAGCGCGTCGGTATCGTCGGTGATGAAGGTCGCGTTGACCCAGGAGATGCGGTTCACATCGACCGACAGCGGCGCAAGCTGCGCCTCGGCCGAGGCGACGAAGGCATCGGCGTCCTTGGCGGTCGGCGCGGCGGTGGGTGCGGTCTGGGCGAAGGCCGGCGCGACGGCGAGCGCCATCGCCAGCGCGGCGAGCGAAGTGGTGAGACGGATCATGAAAAGTCCCTGCGGCTTATCGTTATGGATGCCGCAGACTGTGCCCCGCGCGGCGCAGCGTCAAGCGGCGAGGAAGTCGGCCATCGCTATCCCAAGCTCCGGCGTGGTCACCGCGCTCATGTGATTGCCGGGCACGGCGCGAAAGACGCCGTGCGGCAACGCCTCGGCGAGCGCCGAAGCGGATCCATTGTCGTCATCCTCGTCACCCGACACCACCAGCGTCGGCGCCTCCATCGCCGAAATCGCGGCGAGCGGGGTGTCGACGAACGTATCGAGCACACGCAGCAACGCGGCCGGATCGCCCTTGGTCGTCTTGAGAAACGCCTCGGTCATCCACTCGGTAGATCCGCGTTCGAAACTGCCGAGATGCGTCAGGACATGGCGGAAATATTCGCCCCGCCCCGCCGTCTCGATCAACCCCGCCAGCCCCATGCCCGACAGGATGACGCGGCGCGGCGCAGCGCCATTGGCCAGCATCCGCACCGTCGTCCGCGCGCCGAGCGAATAGCCGCCGAGATCATAGTCGCTCAGACCGAGATGCGCGATCAGCGCCAGCCCGTCGCGCATCAACGCGTCGCGCGGATAGGCCGCGGCGTCGTGCGGCCGTGCGCTGGCGCCGTGCCCGCGCAGATCAGGCATGATCACGCGAAAACCGCGCGCCGCAATCGCCTCGGCATGGCCGTAACGCAGCCAGTTGACCTCGGCGTTCGAGAAATAGCCGTGGATCAGGATGACGGGCCTGCCGGTCCCCAGTTCGCGCCAGGCGATGCGTTCGCCGTCGAAGCTATCGAAAAACTGCGGTTCAGTCGGGGAGATTGCCAAGCGATTTCATCCAGCGGTCAACCAGCGGCTTATGCTCGTTGGTGCGCTTCCCCGGCAAGCCCGATGTGTCGAGCCACGCCTCGTGCCGGCTCTCGATGCTGAAATGCGAGGTCGGCTTGAAGCGATATGGGTCGTCGAAACTCCCGACCGTCAGGTCGATGTTCGGGCTGCCATCGAGATATTTAAAGCTCAGTGAGGTGCCGCAGGTCGCACAGAAGCCCCGCAGCGCCAGCGGTGACGACGCGTAATAGTCAGGTTCGCGCTCCCATCGCACATCGGCCTGTCGCACATTCTTGAACGCCGCCGCCACGCCCCCGATGGCGCGCTGGCACATTCGGCAATGGCATAGATATGCCTCGTCGCTCTCGATCGCCACGGCATATCGCACGCGGCCACATTGGCATCCGCCGGAAACGTCCATCGTCATGCGTTCCTTATAGCGCAAAAGAACAATCAAGCGTGCAACATCCACACGCAACGAGCCTAGCATTATATAAGTATGCTTATTATGTGCGGTGCCATGAGTGATTCCCTCGCCTTTCTGATCAGCGACGTATCGCGCCTGATGCGGCGTCGCTTCGACGAACGGGCCCGCGCGATCGGCGTTACGCGTGCGCAGTGGCGGACGCTGACGACGCTCTCGCGACACGAGGGCATCAACCAGGGCGGCCTCGCCGAGCTGCTCGAGGTCGAGCCGATCACCCTGTGCCGGATGATCGACCGCCTGGCGGAAGCGGGGCTGGTCGAGCGCCGCCCGGACCCGGGCGACCGCCGCGCCTGGCTGATCTTCCTCACCGACAAGGCGAGACCGCTGATCGCGCAGCTCCGCGCGCGCACTGACGGCATGATGGAACTGGCGCTGAGCGGCGTCGATGACGCCGAACGTGCCAGCGTGTTCGAGATCATCGGGCGTATTCGCAACAATCTGAACGATTTCCCGGAAGACAAAGAGGCCAAACATGGCTGATGCAGACCCCAGAATGCCGGCCGCCAGGGTCGACGGCGCCGCTGGCGAACGGATCGAGGTCATCACGACCCCGCCACGGAAGCGCAACTGGGTGCGCATCGTGGTGATGCTCAGCGTGCCGCTGCTTATCGCGCTGGGCGGCGCCTATCTCTGGCTGACCTCGGGCCGCTATCTGTCGACCGACAATGCCTATGTGCGGCAGGACATGATCTCGATCAGCCCGGACGTCACGGGTCGCATCGTCTCGGTCAACGTGCGCGAGAACCAGCGCGTCAAGGCCGGCGACATCCTGTTCCAGATCGACCCCCTGCCCTATCGCATCGCGCTCGAGCAGGCCGATGCCGCGATCGCCACGGCGCGCGTGCAGGTGGCGACGCTGTCGACCGACACCGGCAGCGCAGCAGCCGACATCGCCAGCGCGCAGGCCGACATCGCGCTCGCCCAGGCGACCTATGACCGGCAGGCGGCGCTGATGAAGCGCGGCTTCACCACCCGCGCCAGCTTCGACGCGGCGGCGCACGAGGTCGCCGCCGCTCGCGCGCGCCTCGCCACGGCGCAGGCCTCGGCCGCCAAGGCGCGCAGCCAGATGGGCAGCGGCACCGCCGGTTCGGGCGTACCCGCCGCGATCCAGGCGGCGATGGCCGAGCGCGACAAGGCCGCGCTGGCACTGGCCCGCACGGTGGTGCGCGCGCCCAAGGACGGCATCATCAGCCAGACCAGCCGGCTCCAGATCGGCACGATCACGCCGAGCGGCGTTCCCGCGGTCAGCCTCGTCGTCAGCCAGGCGGCGTGGGTCGAGGCCAACTTCAAGGAAACCGACCTCAATCACATGGCCGTCGGCCAGCCCGCCGAGATCAGCTTCGATGCCTATTCCGGTGTGAAATTGTGCGGCCATATCGCCAGCATCGGCGCCGGTACCGGCTCCGAATTCTCCGTGCTGCCGGCACAGAATGCCAGCGGCAACTGGGTCAAGGTCACGCAGCGCGTCCCCGTGCGTATCGCGATCGACGGCACGCCGAGCCGCCCGATGATCCCCGGCCTCAGCGCCGACGTGACGATCGACACTAAGCCGCATGGCTGACGTCGCCGTCGGCCGGTCGGTGCTGCAGGTGCGGCACCGCTGGCTGGTCACCATCGGCGTGATGGGCGCGATGGTGATGCAGATCCTCGACACGACGATCGCCAATGTCGCGCTGACGCATATGGCGACGAGCATCGGCGCGACGATCGACACCGTCACCTGGGTGCTGACCAGCTACATCATCGCAACCGCGATCGCGCTGCCTGCAACGGGCTGGCTGAGCGACCGGCTCGGCTCGCGCAACCTGTTCCTGATCGCGGTCGGCGGTTTCGTCATCGCCTCGATGCTGTGCGGCACCGCCGTCAGCCTGGAGGAGATGGTGCTGTTCCGGGTGTTTCAGGGCGTCTTCGCGGCCTTCATCAACCCGCTGTCGCAGACCGCGATGCTCGACATCAACCCGCCCGAGCGCGCCGCCAAGGCGATGTCGGTCTGGGGCATGGGCGTGATGGTCGGGCCGATCATGGGCCCGGTGATCGGCGGCTGGCTGACCGACAACTACAACTGGCGCTGGTGCTTCTACATCAACGTCCCTGTCGGCGCGGCAACCTTCGCGATCCTGTGGTTCCTCCTGCCCTCGCGTCCGAAGGTGAAGCGCAGCTTCGACGCGATCGGCTTCGCTTTCATCGGCATCGCCGTCGCCGCGTTTCAGCTGATGCTCGATCGCGGCCAGGAAAAGGACTGGTTCAGCAGCTGGGAGATCTGCATCGAGGCAATGGTCGCCGGCGCCGCGCTGTGGATCGCGCTCGTTCATCTCGCGACCGCCAGCAAGCCCCTGTTCGATCGGCACCTGTTCAGGAACCGCAACCTCACCGTCGGTATGTTCTTCATGATCGTCATCGGCATCTCGACGATGGCGCCGATGGCGCTGCTGCCACCGATGCTGCAGCAGCTGTTCGGCTATCCGGTGGTCGATACCGGCCTGATGATGGCGCCACTCGGCGTCGGCGTGCTGTTCACCATGTGGCTGAGCGGGCAACTGATGGGCAAGGTCGACGCGCGCTATATGGTCGTGGTCGGGCTTGTCATCTTCTCCTTTTCGCTGCGCCAGATGTCGCAATGGTCGCTCGCGATGGACTTCTGGCCGGTCATCACCAGCGGCTTCGTGCAGGGGCTCGGCATGGGGCTGGTGTTCATGCCGCTCAACAGCCTCGCCTTCGCTACGCTCGACGGCCGCTACCGCACCGATGCGTCGAGCCTGCTCAACCTGATGCGCAGCATCGGCCAGTCGGCGGGCATCTCGATGGTTACCGTGCTGCTCGCGCGCAACATCCAGACCAGCCATGGCGACCTCGCTGGCCACATCACCGACAAGTCGATCCCGGCGCTCGATCTCGGCGCGCTCGACAAGTTCGGCGCGCTGTCGGACACCGTGTTCGCTTACGCCGACGGGATGATCAACAAGCAGGCCGCGATGATCGCCTATATCGACGACTTCTACCTGATGGCGTGGATTTCGATCCTTGTCCTGGCGCTGGTGCTGCTGCTCAAGAAGCCCAGGGGCAAGGTCGAGGTGATCCACGCCGAGTGACCGTCATCGCAGGACGATGGCGAGGAACTCGGCGGGTGACGGGCTCTCAGCGAAGCTCGGCACCGCCTCGTCGATGACGATCCACGGCTGCTTGCGCTTGACCCAGATGTGCGCCGCGGGGACGAGCGTGTCGCTGGCGTCGAGCGTGCCGGCGCGGACGACGATGGAACCGGGCAGCCGCGTGTTGTCGTTCCACAACCGGGTGTGACAGGTCGCGCAGAAGCGGTGCGTCGAGGTCGCGCCGCTGTCGGTGTCATAGCCATAGGTGATGATCGGCCCGGTCGCGGTCAGCGCTTCCGCGGGCACGATGACCTGCTGGGTGAAGGCGCTGCCCGACCAGCTCTGGCAATAATTGCAGTGGCAGCAATAGACCTCCGGCATCGCTGGAACGGTGAGCGTGTAGCGCGCGGCGCCGCAGCGACAGCCGCCTTCGAGAAGCTCGGTCATCGCGTCCTCCTCCAGCGTGGCACCACCGCAAGCAGCGCGCCTACGATCGCGATCGCCATATCCTTCTGGGCATCCCATGGATCGCCCTGCTGGCCGTTATAGTCGGATGCCATGTCGGGCGCGACGAGCATGGTGAGCAGCCATTCGAAGATCTCATAGGCGGCGCTTACCATGCCGACGAACAGCAGCGCGTTCCACAGGGCGGCGCGACGCCCTGCCCCACCGAAGCGCTCGTTCGCCTCGGGATAGACCGGCACGGCGAGCACGCCGAACATCAGGTGGACGAAACGATCGAACTCGTTGCGGGCGAGTCCGAAGTTAGCGCTGACCGTGTGGCCGGTCAGGTGGTGGATCCACGAATCATAAGGCACGTTCGAATAGGTATAGCGTCCGGCGAAGGTGTGAATCAGGAAGAAGCCGACCGCCGCCGCGACGGCGCCGTTCGACAGGGGCCAGCGGCGCAGCAGGAAGGGTGCGGCGAGCAGCAGCAGCACCGTCGGCACGTGCTGCAGCGGCGCGATCTCGGGATAGGGCTGGGCGACGTTGGCGAGCGCCACCGCGCCCGCCAGCACGACAAGCAGGAACCGCTGGCGCGGCGGGAGCGCGCGCCAGGAATCCAACAGGGTCAGGCCGCTTTCTTGAGGTGGCGGCGGCCGAGCAGTTCGGCGATCTGCACCGCGTTGAGCGCGGCACCTTTGCGCAGATTGTCCGACACGCACCACAATGACAGGCCGTTGTCGACGGTGGAGTCCTCGCGGACGCGGCTGACGAAGGTGGCGTAGTCGCCGACGCATTCGACCGGCGTGACGTATCCGCCGTCCTCATGCTTGTCGACGAGCATGATGCCGGGCGCCTCGCGCAGGATGCGCTTTGCCTGGGCGGCGCTGATCTCGTTCTCGAACTCGATGTTGATCGCCTCGCTATGACCGACGAACACCGGCACGCGCACGCAGGTCGCGGTGACCTTGATCTTGGGATCGAGGATCTTCTTGGTCTCGACGACCATCTTCCACTCTTCCTTGGTCGAGCCGTCCTCGAGGAAGCTGTCGATGTGCGGGATGACGTTGAAGGCGATCTGCTTGGTGAAGGTCTTGGCCTCGGCGCTGTCGCCGACGAAGATGTTGCGGCTCTGCTCGAACAGCTCGTCCATCCCGGCCTTGCCCGCGCCCGACACCGATTGATAGGTCGCGACGACGACGCGCTTGATCGTGGCGAAGTCGTGCAGCGGCTTCAGCGCGACGACCATCTGCGCGGTCGAGCAATTGGGGTTGGCGATGATGTTGCGCTTCACATAGCCGGCGATCGCCTCGGGGTTCACCTCGGGGACGATCAAGGGCACGTCGGGGTCCATGCGGTAGAGCGACGAATTGTCGATCACCGTGCAGCCGGCGGCGGCGAAGCGCGGCGCGTGGAGCTTGGTCGCCTCCGAGCCGATCGCGAACAGCGCCATGTCCCAGCCGGTGGGATCGAAATTGTCGATGTTCTGGACCTTGAGGGTTTTGCCCGAGTCACCGAAATCGATCACCTCGCCCTGACTGCGCGACGAGGCGACAGCGGCGATCTCCGCGACGGGAAACTGACGCTCGGCGAGGATGTTGAGCATCTCGCGCCCGACATTGCCCGTCGCACCAGCGACTACGATCCGGTAACCCATGACAAACTCCGATAACAAACTGCGCGGCGGCCCATAGCGCCACCCCGCCCGTGTGGCCAGAAAGCTTTACTTGGTCGGCTTGCTCTTCACCTCGCGATCGAGGAAATCGAGGATCGTGCCCCAGACATGCTCGCTGATCCCCGGCCCCGCGACGCGGTGGGTGTAGCCGGGGTAGAACATCATCTCGAACGGGCGGGCGTGCTTCTGCATTTCGGCGGCGAAGGCGGTCGAGTTTTCGAACACGACATTGTCGTCGGCCATGCCGTGGATCAGCAGCAGCGGATCGGCGATCTTCGTTGCCGCGCCGAGCGCGTCGGCGGTGGCATAGGCCTGCGCGTCCTTGGTCGGATCGCCCATGTAACGCTCGGTATAATGGGTGTCGTAAAGCTCCCATTTGGTCACCGGCGCGCCGGCGACGCCGGCGGCGTAGAGGCCCTGATCGGCCTCGAGCATCTTGAGCGTCATATAGCCGCCATAGGACCAGCCATAGATGGCGATCTTGCCGGGATCGACGAAGGGCTGTGCCTTGATCCAGGCGGCGCCGGCGCGCTGATCGGCGACCTCGACGCCGCCCATCGCGCGATAGATCTGGTCCTCGAACGCCTTGCCGCGATTATACGAACCGCGATTGTCGACCTGGAAGTAGATCCAGCCCTTCGACACGAGATATTGCGCGAGCGGATTGTGCCAGCCGCGCGTGACCTGCTGCGCGTGCGGGCCGCCATAATGTTCGAAGAACACCGGATATTTCCGGCCCGCGACGAGCGGCGGGGTGATCATCGAATAATAGAGCGTGGTGCCGTCGGCCGCCTTGAAGCTGCCGAAGGTCGTCGGCTGGTGGGCCTGGAGATAGGGCTGATAGGGATGGCCGGCGCCAACCGCATTCTCGTTGACCCAGGACAGCCGCGTGCCGGCGGTGTCGGCGAGATAGGTCTGTGGCGGCTGGGTGGTGCTGGAGCGGGTGACGATGACACGGCTGGCGGCCTTGTCCATCGTCGCGCCATTCCACCAGCCGAGCTCGGTCAGCCGCGTGACCGCGCCGGGGTGGGCGATGTCGACGCTGTAGAGCTGTTGCGCGAGGACATCGTCCTTGTTGCCGAGGAAGAACACCCGGTGCTTGACCTCATCGACCGCGACGATGTCGGTGACGACCCATGGCCCCTTTGTGAGCTGGGTCCATTTGCCGCGGAAGAAGCGCCAGACATGGCCATAGCCATCGCGCTCCGAGCGCCAGATCAGGCTGCCGTCCTTTTGCGGGAAGACGTCGTGGAGGTTGAGCCAGCTGCGCGCGCCGGCCTTTTCGGTGAACAGGACATGCGAGGCGCCGGTGGCCGGATCGACCGCCAGCATGTCGAGCGTCTTCTGGTCGCGGCTCTGGCGCTGGACGAGCAAAGTCTTGCCGTCGGGCGTCCAGTCGACGCGGGCGAGATAGATGTCGGGGTTGCTGCCGAGATCGACCTTCACGCGGCCGCTGCCGTCGGCGTTCATCACATGGAGCTCGACCAGCACGTTGGGCGTGCCGGCGGCGGGATAGCGCTGGGCGTAGACCCTGGTCCCCTCGGCGCCGATCGCGGCGCGGGTGACGATGCCGACCGGCGCCTCGTCGAAACGCTCGACCGCGATGCGGGCATCGTCGGGCGACCACCAGTAGCCGGTGGTGCGCGCCATTTCCTCCTGCGCGACGAACTCGGCCTCGCCCCAATGCACCGTGCCGGCGCCATCGCTGGTGACGGCGCGCGCGGCGCCGCCGGCGAGTGGCTGCACCATGAGGTTCTGGTCGCGCACGAAACTGACGAAGCCACCACGCGGCGACACGACCGGGTTGAGCTGGCCACCGGGCTTGTCGGTCAGGCGCGAGACATGGCCGTCAAGCGTGGCGAGATAGAGATCGCCGTCGAGCGGAACGAGCAACGCCTTGCCGTCGGGTGCCCAATCATAGGCGACAATGCCCTTTTGCCCGCCGATGCGCGCGCGCTCGCGCTGCATCTTCTCGGCCTCGGACAGCTCGGCGCCGGTGCCGACCTTCTTCGAATCCACCAGCATCCATTCGCGGCCAGTGCGCGTGTCGAGCGCCCAGAGATCGAAACGCTCCTTCTCGTCGGCGCGCGGGCGCAGCGAGGTGAGCAGCGCGCCATCGGGCGACAGCTTGAGCGCGCGCGGTTGCGGGCCGGCGAGATCGGGGCTGGCGAACACGCGGCGCAGCGTCAACGGCTGTGCCGTGGCGTCGGCAGCGGGCGCGGCGGCGCCAGGCGCACCGGCGGGGGCGGCGGGATCAGCAGCCATGGCGGGGGCGCCGAGGCAGGCAAGCATGGCGCCCGAGAGCAGCCAGGACTTCAACATCATCCATCTCCAGTTCCGATGCGCTTTCGCCCGGCGAGCGCGGGGCGCGAGATGCCGCGCTTATTGCGGTGCGCGGGCGCGGCGTAAAGGCCGGCGCGGGCGCGCTCCCTGTTACGCTCGCTGTTCCACTCCCTGATCCTCGCTGTTTCTCGCTGTTTTCGGGCAAAGTGACGTTTTGCGCCGACACGAAGCGCCGCTCGGCGATGTTGGGCAGCGAATACAGCACGTTGCGCCGCTCCCTGTTCGGGCGAACAGCGAGCGTGGCGCGGCGGAACAGGGAGCGGGTGGCACCGGCGTGATTCAACCGTGGCGCGCGCTGTGGTTCAAAAGCGTGTCTCATGATTCGGAGGAATTAATGACCCAGCGTGGAAATGGAATCACGCGCGCGGCGCGGCGCGCGATGTTGCGGACGGTGCGGGCCGGGAGCGAGGCCGAGGTGGCGGCCGATTGCAACGACGCCGCAACCGATGCGGCGGCGTGGCGCACCGGCCATTGCCGCCCGCCGATCGCCTATCGCTTCAAGCCCGGGCAATCGGGCAACCCGGCGGGACGGCCACGGCGGGGCGCGACCGGCGCGCCGGGCGACCGCCTGCCCGGCGCGCACGAGCCGACCAAGGCGATGATCCTCGAAGAGGCTTACCGCATGGTGACGATGCGGATCGGCGAGGAGGAGCAGGAACTGGCGATGAACCGCGCGGTGTTCCGCGCGCTGGGCGAGGCGGCGATCGCCGGCAGCCGCGTCGCGCAGCGGCAATGGGTGCGGATCGTGCGCGAGGCCGAAGCCGAACAGCGCCGCGACCAGATCGCGGTGCATAATGCGGTGGCGTGCCCGATGGGCGGAGTCGTTGACGACAATGGCCGGCGGAAAGGGCCGGACTATGCGGACGAGATCATCGTTGATTGGCGAACCAAGGTGGCGGTGGTGAAAGCGGCGCCGGGAGAGCGGGAGGAGGATGGGTGATGGTGTGGGGGAATTTGGGTGAATGTCCGGCCCGCTTGATGCCAGCGATCGGGGCTTTGCCGTCAATTCCGTGTTCGGTCCCGAACGGCGACCCCGAGCCAAACACTCGACGTTTCTGAAATGAGCACGCCACGACAGAGGATGGGGAAGATTGGCCGTTAGGCTACCGATGGCTTTCGGGTGGTCCGATGCGGCAAGCTGTCAGCCAGAAGCACTCGGCCGTTTCCCGAAAGCTGACGATTATGCTCATCACATTAGTATTTCGCCTCATTCCACCCCGGGCGTATCGTCTTTCGGGCCATGGGAGTCGCCTATACGCCACTCGACCGGGTTGAAGACGACGCGCCGACGGCGGAACTGCTCGAAATCGAGCATGGGCCGGTCGTCGTTGAAGTAACGCGCGATCTGATCTTCGAAGGCAGTAGCGTCTGCCCAGATGCCAACCGTGACGAAAGATCGGAAGTTTCCGAGCGACTGTTCGTCGAGATGCCAAGTTATGAACGGCATGTCGCTCGGACGAAGGGAATCGCTGAGGTACTCGGCGATCAGGCCGGTTCGATCTTCGATGCGGTTTTTCTCCCTCCAGTGGGTGAGGAACTGCTCGACGTAATCGGGCTTAATTCTCCAATGGATCAAAGCGATCATCATGGTTGACGCAGTCACGAGTAGTCCTCCTCTGCCTAACGGCGTTTCATAAACCTCGACTGGTGACGGACGATGTTCAATCGGGACTTCCCGCACCGAAAGGTCGGTCAAACCCGCCTCTTCAAGCGCTCAAGAGGCCATCGGCATTTCTCAGTCGGAGAGCGGAGCAGATCCGCATTCTCGAGCCCGAAGACGGCTGATCGTTGCCTCGCCATTGTCGTCCAGCTCACACTAAACCCATTTGCCATCGCGCTTCTCGGCCTCGAATTCAAGAACGGGCCCCACCTGGTTTAGAACGAACTTGATCACCTCATGCCTCCGTTCGACCTATTGCCCGCCTTCCATCCGTCTCTAGCTGGCGAGGGTTCGCGGTGGCCAGGCTCGAATGCGGCCTCCAGCACTACTCGACAGCGTGATCGGCATTGGCCTGCATGTAGGCTCGGAACTCCGCCTCGCTCATCTTCTCGTGCCGCCCGTCGTATGTGGCGCTCGTCCTGTTGTAGGGCGAGGCGGTGCTGAAAATGACGAACGCGCCCTTCCGATAACGACGAACATGCTTGGCCCCCCTGGCGGCGGGGTCGTCAACATACTCTCCATTGTCCCAAGCATCGGGCGATACGAAACGACCATCGGAAAGCTCGTATATCTCCTCTGCGTAGCCGTTGTCCGTCAGATAGGCCCGCTGGGTTCCGGTGGGCTCTATCGGTGCCGCCTCCAGGCGGAAATAGTTCCACTGGGAGCCCGCCCTAAAGGATTCGAACGTCAGCTTCTCCGGCTTAAGCACCGTGACGAAGCCCGAGTGCAGTTCGATCAGGCCAGCCTCCGTCGCGCGCGTCACACCCGTCACGGTCATCCCCCCACCATCGGGAAAGAACATGTGGTTCAAGGACTGGTTCTGTCCAACGAGCCGAAGAAGCGAACAGATGCTGTCAATGTCGGTCCATGTGGCGGATGATGGCGCGCCAACGGGAAACAGCCGGTTCTGGACCTCGGTCCATTCTCCAAGGTTCCGTTCGTCGAAGTCGTCCATCATGGCGAGCCAATCCGCCAACCTCGCGTGCACGACATCCATCGTCGGTCGTGCAGCAGGATCGTTGTCAGTGCACTCGCCGAGAAGCTCGTCGATCGGCGTTGTGAACACATCGGCCATATAGTTCGACAGCGCGAGATTCCCTGCCGACACATATTGCCCGTCGAACCCGAGCGGCTGCCCGGTCAGACCGATCCAGAGCGTCTTAGCGAAGGAGAACACGTCCGCCGGACCACCGGCCGCTGCGGCCGCAACCCGCCGCATCTCGGGCGCCATCGTGAACTTGGGCCCGACGTCCTGTCGGGCCGGGGTGATGCCGGGTCTTGTCGGATACTTGACCAGGCCGAAGTCTGAGAAGCAGAGGCGGTCGTCCAGCACGAGGATGTTGGCGGGCTTGATGTCGCGGTGGAAGATCTCAAGCGCGTGAAGATCTGCCAACGTCTTTGCCAGAGGCAGGAACTCCGCAACAACCTCGACCGCCGCCCGCTTGGCGATGCGGCTAGCGAACGGAGCGGCCAGAGGCATCGCGAACCAGTGCACCGCGCCCTTACGACCCGGGAGAGTGCCTTGCACGATCAGCGGGACAATGCCCGGAACAGCCACCGCCATGGCGAGAGCCGCCGTCTCTGCCTCGAATCGGGCGAGCGCCTCGGCGTCAACGCGCTTTAGGATTTTTATGGCGGCCGCCCCCCGGCCCGCCTGTTCGGCGCGCCACACTTCGCCGTTGCCGCCTTGACCAAGGCGCCGCGTCAGTCTCCAACCCCCGATCCGGTCCCCGCCGCGAACGCTGCTCCTTGGCTGTCTGGCCATCCGACTAGATCGCTTTTCCAGTGGTCCGACCTGGCCGTCGGACCTGCTGCGCCCGCCTGAGCACTACCAACTGCTCCACGATCAGCCGGGGATCGTAGCCATCCGCCAGATAGGCCTTGACGCCGCTCAGAGCGTCGTCGGCATAGGCGTCTGATCCAGTGAAAGCGTCCGTCGACTCATTTTGCAGCCTAGGCTGCGCGGCATGACCGGCAACGCCCCCGTCCCCGGCCGGCAGGGACTCGCGCTCAAGATCGGCGACGGCATCCACCGCCCGCTCGGCCTCGGCTATGCGAGAGCTCGCATATTTCCACAGACGCTCGACCCGGTCGGTGACCCGCTTCACCTCACCGTTCAGCACCCTCGACACGAAGGGCTGATCCGCGCCGATCGCCTTCGCGATGACCAACTGAACGGGCAGATGCGCGCTCGTCAGCATCCGCGGAAGCCGCTCCAACACGTCCTCTGGTATCTCGTCGTCCCGCATAATTTCCTTGCATACTCACATATTCACATTAAAGCTATGCGTATTATGCGCGGCCTCGGCGGGCATAGTTGCGGCGGCCATCAGCAACAGCGCCACCAATGGTATGGGCATCGATCGATCCCCCACCCCCATCGCGCTTGTAGCGGCGCCAAGCTGAACGAAAGCGGACCGGCGGGATGACGCGCGCAAGTGCCCCGGTTGCCCTCATACCAAATCACAGCCGGCATGATTCTCTTAGGCCCCTCCCCTTCAGGAGAGCGGTTGGGGTGGGGCAGTGCCGCTTACGCTGCGCTTGCGGAGGGGCCCCACCCCAACCCCTCCCCTGAAGGGGAGGGGCTATCGCGGCGTCAGACGATGACGACCTCGACCTGCGCCTTGGCCACGGTGTCGGCGGTCATGGCATCGCCCTCTCCGCCGATCCCGCGCAGGAAGCGCGAGCGAATATCAGAATCGGACCACTAGCCGTGTTTGTCGTCCGCAGGTTTCGGCTGGACTGACCACGCCGCTGGGCTGTCATCCTTATCTGCTGCAGCCACCGCCGCTGTCGCCTGTACCTTGCCGGGCTTGTGATGGGCCGGCGCGTAGACCGTATAGACTTGCATTGGGACCGTGCCGATATTGGTGATGTTGTGCCACGTTCCCGCCGGAACCAAGACACACCAGCCGTCTGAAACTTCCTTTTCGAAAGTCAGTTTATCTTTCGCTGCTCCCATCTGCACCCGGCCGCTGCCCGCGTCGAGGCGCAGGAACTGATCTGTCTCTGGATGTGCTTCGAGCCCAATGTCCCCGCCGACGGGGATCGACATCAGCGTCACTTGTAGATAGCGCCCGCTCCATGCGACGGAACGATAATCTTCGTTATCCTGCGTTGCGCGTTCAATGTCGAACGATTGCGGCTGCGGCCCAATATCCTTGATCGTCATCTTAGTCTCCATTGTGGGCGGGCGCTGAAACGGAACCCCGTTACGACAACGTCAGCGGAATTTATTGATGCGAGTGCTGGTCTGCTGCCACTTGCTGCAGCTTCGCAGGGTTGCAACGTTCTTGTTTTAATTCAAACCATTAGCTTGATCTGGATCAGAGACCCGTTGCAATGCCGGCGCACGGCAACAGGTCGCGGGTCAAGCTGCGAGCAGTTCCTGGACATGATGAGCCACCGGCTCCCGCCCGCGTCGAATACCGACCAGCACGCGTTGGTAGCGTTTGACGAATTGATGGTGGATGCACCGCGCCTCGACGGATCTCGCGGCTAGCGCCAATGCGCGGTGAGAACGCGCTCGCTTCAACAGATAGGATATATCCTTGATGTCCATAACCGCTCCTTCTCCACCAGAGCGTCTCACTTGTTCGTGGCGGTGTCGCTACGGGGTTATCCTTAGACGGCAAATTTGCCGGTCGAAACGCTGATCGCACCGACCGCCGCCGCGGGACGCAAATGCGGGTCATCGAACGCCTTCGGTGGGAGCGAATCGCGCGCTCGAGGGAGCCGTGAGACACCAAATCCAACCGAAAATAGCACGAGCCGCAAATTGTCGCCCGATATTCCCGATGTTGAACGACACAATCGCCAAGTTTTTCGCCGCCTCGGTGGCGCTGCCGGCAACAATATTGATCTGTCGTTGGGGAATCTACGCATAGCGGCATCAATCGGTATCCATAATCTGCTCGCATGGATTTCGAGGGAGAAGGGTCATGCGGATTGCTGTTCTCGGACTGGCTGCGGCAATGCTGATAACCGGTTGCGTCGGCGATGGCGGCACTCACCGCCCGGCCTCCGGATGGAGCCGGTACGACTACAACCACCCCGACCCGTCATATGGCGGCTATGAGGCGGACCGTTATTATCGCGACGATCCGCGTTACCGCGAGCGCCGCCTGTCGCGCCAGGACCGCGTCTATCGCGGACGTGATGGGCGTTACTACTGCCGGCATTCCGACGGAACGACCGGCTTGGTCGTGGGCGCTATTGCCGGGGGCATATTGGGCAACCTTCTCGCGCCGGGCAGGTCAGAAACCCTCGGAACGATCCTGGGCGCGGGTGCCGGCGCGCTGGCGGGTCAGGCAATCGATCGCGATGCGCGATGTCGTTAGGCCCGGTGCCGGAATGGGTGCGGAGCCTCTTTTCTTGCTGACCCAGGCCTCGGTGAGGCGAGTCGGCGAAATCTTTGAAGGAAATTCGATATGCTTGGAATGATACTCGTCGTTCTTCTCGTCATCTTCCTGCTCGGTGGCTTCAGCGGCCGATTCGGGGGCTATGGTTATGGCTTTGGACATGGCGGAATCGGGGTCCTCGGCGTCCTGCTGATCATTGCCGTTGTCCTGCTGCTGACCGGCCGACTGTGATCCGGGCGTCGTAGGGCCGGGCCGGTCGAAGAACTGACGGTGTGCCTGTCGTTCGGCGCTTCGTCCCGCCGCCTCATTCGAAGAGTTCGATTCTGATCTGGAGGAAATATTCCATGCGCAGATTGATTGTCCTATCGACGTTCGCCGCGCTGGCCGTGCCGGCAGGTCCCGCGCTCGCGCAACGGGCGACGGCCGGATATACCGTGCGCACGACCACCATGCGTGCGGGTCCGGATTACGACTACCCCGCCGTGCAGCGCGTCGCGCGCAATGCTCGTGTCGATGTCTATGGCTGCCTGAACGACCGGAGCTGGTGCGACGCCGGCTACCGCTCCGATCGCGGCTGGATCCCCGGCAGCGACCTGGTCGTCGACCATCGCGGCCGACGGAGCGCTGTCTCCTCCTATCCGGGCATCTCTGTGCTGGCGTTCATCTTCGGAAGCTATTGGGACAGCCACTATCGCGGCCGTAGTTTCTACGCCGAACGCCCGCGCTGGGAGCAGCAATATTACAACAACTTCCAGCCGCATTGGGGCCCCCGCCCCCAGGCGCCGCCAGCGTTTCAGCGACAAAACCGACACCCGGCACAATCGGTCCGGCCCCAGCCCCAGCCGCGGATGCAACCCCAGCCCCAGCCGCGGATGCAACCCCAGACCCAGCCGCGGATGCAACCCCAGACCCAGCCTCGACTTCAACCTCAGCCTCAGCCTCAACCGCGACCGCGCGCGACGGACGGACACTTCCGCGCCACTCCGACCCAGGTCGCGCCACCCCAGCTACAGCCTCACCTCTCCCCCGGTGTCGCGCCGCCCGTCAATCCGCCGCCGCCGCCAAATGTGCGCCACTTCGATCCCGCCCATCCGCCAGCGACAACCGAGCAACATCGCGGCAGGAAGGGCGAGGGCGAGAAACACCCCTAGGAGGCGTTGACAAATTGGCGCATCCACAGCCGGATTGAGACGAGGTGGATGAAGCCGAGATAGCTATCGGCGGTTTTGTCATATCGGGTGGCGAGCCGCCGGGCGTTTTTGAGC